>NBLX01000058.1 GCA_002084705.1 Desulfobacteraceae bacterium 4572_35.1 | reverse complement strand
TTAATGATATTCAGTCGGAGGAAGATGATTGTGTCATTGTCAATGCTATTGTCGCCATGGGTCATGGTTTGGGGCTGAGCATTGTGGCCGAGGGGATAGAAACCGAGCTGCAGCGGCAATATCTTGTTCAGTTGCGCTGTGAAGAGGCACAGGGATATCTGTTTAGTAAGCCTATCCCTGCCTCAGAGTTTGCTGTATTCCTTAAGCAACATACATAAGCCCGGGGTGGTTGCCGGTAATACAGCGTCCACCCTCTGTGGTGACGACAAAGGTGTTTTCGGTCCCTAGCAGGCCGATGCCGGCTACCCCCTTCTTTGGCTCTATAGCCAGAACCATATTTTTCTGTAGCGGCTGGACAAATCCTTTGGCCAGCACCGGTATCTCATCGATATATAAACCGATGCCATGACCTAAAAAACGGGCTTGGCGCGCGCCAAAACCCATAAATCCTTTAAGAAATTCAGGCTCCAGCTTGTCGGTTATCTCGGCATATATCTGTTCTGGAATAGCGCCCGGCTTCAGGAGTTTTGCGGTGTCGTTTTGAATCTGGACACACTTTTTATGGATTGCAATTGCTTCATCTGGTAGTTGGCCGCGATATACGTAGGTCATGGTCTTATCGGTGTGGTAGCCGTCATAGCCGCAGCCGATATCGACAAAAACCAGATCACCGGCGCTTAATTTGCGCTCGCGGCTGCCCAACAGCGGTACTGCCGGACTCATGCCGTAGTTGCCGCCGGGGCCATCAAAAGAGGTGGGATAGATTGAGCTTTCCCCAAAACAGATGTGGCCGAGGAGCACCTCGGTATCGTACATGCTGAAGCGGGCAATGCCATGGTGTCCGGCGGCGATCATCTCCTGATAGAGAACGCCTCCCAGTTCCGCTTCGCTCATTCCAGGTTCTAGTAGTTGTGGTAGCCGTTGTTCGAGTATCTTCTGATGAATCAATCCCGATCGTTCCATTCGTTCTAATTCGTAACTGCTTTTTATTGATCGTACCATGGCAATGGTGTTATCTGCTGCCGCAACATGTTTAAAGGAAAAGTGTTTGTTGAAGCGTTGGTACATCGCTAGGGGTACCCGCTCTGTTTCCAGGTGCACTGTGTCGGCTAATGGTGCCATAGCGTCGGCGGCATCGCGGAAACTGTTCATGGGGCGGATGTCCGCAAACTCTGATTCATCTTGAGCTCGTTGCAGGCTGCGTCGAACCCAATAGGTAGCCTCTTTGTCTCTGGGGATGAGTACCACGCCATCTTGCATAGTACCGGTAAAATAGAACTG
Organism: Desulfobacteraceae bacterium 4572_35.1; assembly: GCA_002084705.1. GTDB lineage: Bacteria > Desulfobacterota > Desulfuromonadia > Desulfuromonadales > Desulfuromonadaceae > Desulfuromonas. Next base: position 11,433 of record NBLX01000058.1, on the reverse strand, counting down.
ATTGATTTTGCTGAAAATTGCTATCAATTGCCATTCTGGGCACTCGCTGTCCATGCGGGTGCGCAGGGCGCTCAAGCGTGATTGGAGTTCGATTTTGGGAACTTTATTGAACATGTTTTTTCTCCGTTGTGTTGATTATGTAGTATATCGCTGGAGTGTAAAGCAAAATTATCTGGCTGATTAATGTTTTTTGCAAATATTCTTTTGCGCTGCAGTAGCTATGGGCGTGTCGATTAAGTGGTGAACGCTATTTATTGGCAGAGATATTGCTTAATATATTTGTGAGCCTTGCAAGCTAGTTTGTGCTTCTGCCGAAAAAGATAGGCTAGTTTGGGGGCAAGTTTTTATTTTTTTAATAAAAGAAACATTAAGTGATTATTGATTTTTAATTGGAATGGCGACACCGTTGTTTTTGCTTGGTTAAAAGACCGGATGCTTTGGTGAAATCACGATAGTATTGAGTCGTAGAGGATGTTTCTATGGATTTAGTTGCAAATTTTTTGGTGTTATTTGGAGCTGCGTTGTTGCTGGTGTCATTATGGCCCATTGGTCAACTTCGGCGGCGTTTGCCTAACACTACCTGTCGCACGGCATGGATGTTTCTATCCATGCTCATCGCATTGTTTTTTTGTGGCTATTTAATTTATGGCTGGCTGTTTTGGAGCAGTGCCAATCACTGGTCATCTCTGGTGGTACCGGTAATTTTTTTCAGTGGCGCAATTTTTGTGGTGGTGGTGTGTAATCTGGCGGCAAAAACCGCCAACGATGTGACTAGGCTGTGTCACCTAGAGCATGAAACCATCACTGACCCGCTGATGGGGATATACAATCGACGTTATATGGACAGATGTCTACGCGAAGAAGCTGAAAAAGCGCAGCGATATAATTTGGAACTATCGGTGCTGTTGTTAGATATCGATCACTTCAAGCGGGTTAACGATACCTATGGTCACCGTGTCGGTGATCAGGTGCTGCATAGTGTTGCCAAAATAATCCAAGGTGGTGTGCGTGATTTCGATCGAGTTTTCCGCTATGGCGGAGCCATGGATTTCACCGAGCAGTTGCAGAATCAGTCGCAGGATGGCAACAAACAGGGTGGGGTTAATGGACTGGCGATCGTGTAAGCTGTTAAAGTCGAACCGGGCACGAATGTTTGGAACCGGACTGGTAATTCTAATGCTGGTGCTTATCGTTTTGAGTACCTATCATTATTATGAAAATAAAGATCAGGTGTTGATGCGGGTTGATCAGCGTCTGCTTGCTGGTGCTCTCGCTACACATTATTCCGTAGGTAGCAGCTTTCCCCTTGGCGGCGATGAGGAGCCGTTGTTTTTGCCGGCACACTATCGTGATGATGTAGTTACCTTGACCAAGTTGTGTGATGAGTTGAAACTTAATTTTCTCTACGCGGTGGTGAAACGCAACGGCAAGTTGTATTTCACTATAGCTAGCTTGAGTCAGCAGCAGTTGGCGGCTGAGGACTTTAACCATTATTTTGCTAAGCCGAATACTGTTGTTCCCCCTCAATTTTTCCACCGTACTAATGACGATGCCCCCTATTACTTCGAAACACAGGATAATCTTGGTTCATTTCGTGTGTTGTTGCTGCCGTGTGTCTCAGACTCAGGTCACCATTATTATGTTGGTGCCGCAATTGATGGTGCGGTAATCAGCCTTGCTTTGCAGGGAACATTACAGCGAGCGTTGGTTCAGTGTGTGCTGTTGACCCTGTTGGCTTTTCCGTTGGCGGCTTTGTTTGTTTTGCCGCTGCAATGCCAGCTTTATACGGATGAACTGACTGGCTTGGCCAACAGAGCCAAGCTTAAAAAGGATATTCAACATTGTCGCAAATGGGCTCTCAATTAATGGAACATGCTGATCTGGCTTTGAAAGAGGCGAAGCGAGTCCTTAAACCATACAAAATGTACTCGGCTTATTTGCAAACGGTACAGGATAGCCGTGCCAACCTGCTTTGGACTTATAAACTGAAGGACGCTATTGAAAATCAACGACTGGTAGCCTATTTTCAGCCAATTCATGATAATAAACTAAATGTTGTTAGCCACTACGAGGCTCTTATTCGTATGGTGGATGAGGATGGCACTGTTTCTGGTCCGATGTTTTTCATGGATGCGGCGCGTAAATCACGGGTATATAGCCAGTTGACCCTGTTTATGCTTGATGCTGCGCTGGAGTTTGTCGGCCGCAATAGCTGTCGTTGTACTGTCAATTTACTCAATGAAGATATAGCCGTGGAAGAGAACCGTCAGCAGATTATCGATCGGATACGTAGGGCGGAGGGTAGGGAGCGGCTGATTTTTGAGATTGTGGAGTCGGAAGGGATAGATGACTACGATGTGATTAAAGGCTTTATTGATCAGATTCGCATCTACGGCATTGACATAGCAATTGACGATTTTGGTACTGGCTATTCAAATTTTGACCATATCTCCAAGCTGGATATTGATTATATCAAGATAGATGGCGGTCTCATTGAACAGCTGAATCAGTCGGAGCGGGCTAAAACTATTGTAGAATCGATTATCCACTTTGCTTCTTCGTTGGAGATCAAAATTATTGCTGAATATGTATCCAATGAAGAGTTGCAGCAACGTGTTGTCGAGTTGGGAATTGATTATTCCCAAGGTTATTTTTGGGGTAAACCACAGCCGTGGGAGTCACAGTAACATGATGTGGCTATCGGTTATGTGACCCATTTAACCAACCCCTGTCCCTAAGTCAAAACCCGCCTGCTTTCATCGCTTTTAGCTATAATTTTAACAAAACTGGCACCGCTTTGCGCCATTATCTGACCGACCTTGTGGGCTTCGTCGTTTTGGTGGGAGTGGAGCAACTCTTTATGGTATTCGAGCAGTAGAGTGTCAAGTTGTTCAATATCGTCTTCATCCAGTTCATCTAACTCTACTTGCGCACCCCATGCCAGACGTTGACGCAGGGCTGCGTGATCCATCCCCATGGTGTTGTCCATATAGCAGAAGATAACACCGCCGGTCATTCCGGAACAGATCCAAGGTCCAGGATCGCCTAATACCACCACCCGTCCAGCGGTCATGTACTCGAAGGCAAAACCTTTTAGGTTGGCGTGTCCGGCAATGTTTGCCGTTGATTGTTGCAACGGGTGTTGAATGCGGGCGCCGAATATAACATCGGCACCGGACAGGCGGATACAGGCGCGGCTGTCAGCATCGCCCTGAATTATAAATACGCCGCTTTGGGCACCATATGCTAACCCTTTACCAACCGAACCACCTACCCGTTTGCCGTCGATATTTTCCCCTTTAAGGATAACAATACGTCCACCGCGAGCTCCCTTGCCAACGCCATCCTGTGCTCCACCTTCAACAGTAATGTTGATGCCGTCGATATTGAAAGCTCCTAGACCGTTGCCCGGTATTGAGTCGCGGCGAAAATGGAGCATAGCTTGTTTGCTGTGCGGGTAGCGTTGTTGTTGATATGCTTGAGTCATGGCACCAGCCAAGCGGGTACCGATGGAACGATCACAGCTGTTGATGCCGTCGTCAACGAAGCTGACCCGGTCGTCACCGCTGTCAAAGGCATCGGTGACCAATGTAGATAACAGTGAGGTCAGATAATTGAGTGGTTTGCGAATTAGCCGGGTGTGTTCTTTGCCAATTTTAGGTTTTTCACACGATTCGATCAACAACAACTCTTCCAGATCTAGTTTGTCGAGACCGTGAGTCTGTTGTAGCAGTGCTGATTGTCCCACCAGATCCTGAGTGCGTTTGAAGCCGAGCTTGGCAGTGATGGTGCGAATTTCCTCACCGATGGCACGGAAGAAAGTTGTCTCATAAATAATGCCGTTTTCCAATACTCGTGGGACAAAGCGGCGTAATCCCTTGGAGTGTGCTTCATCTTCGCTTTCGATCTGGGTAGCAATCCCAACGTGACAGGTGCCGAGGTGACAGTTGCGGCAGGCTGTACAGCCAATTATCACCATAGGCAGTGTTCCGAAGCCGACTCTGTTGGCGCCGAGGAGCATCAGTTTTACCACGTCGCGACCGGTACGAGCTCCGCCATCGGCCCATAGTTCAACTTTATCGCGCAGACCGCAGCACAACAGGGCGCGGTGTGCTTCTCGTACACCAATTTCAGCGGGGAGACCGACAAACTTAATGGCATGTCTGCGCGCGGCTCCGGTGCCGCCATCGTAACCGCTGATGGTGATTATATCTGCCCCGGCTTTGGCGATACCCATGGCGATGGTGCCTATTCCGGCTACGGCAGGGACCTTAACCGAGATTTTGGCACGTTGATTGGCGGTGCGCAGCTCTTCGATAATCTGCGCCAGATCTTCAATGGAGTAAATGTCGTGATTGTTGGACGGAGAGATCAGCGTTACTCCGGCGCTGGCGTTACGGGCGGCGGCAATTTTAGCGGTTACCTTGAACCCAGGTAGGTGTCCACCTTCCCCCGGCTTGGCGCCCTGACCAGCTTTAATCTCAAGAAAATCGGCTGAATTGAGCAGATCCATATGAACACCAAAGCGGCCGGAAGCGATCTGTTGGCCACGGTTGTGGCGATATTTGCCCAACATGTCGGGGATTTCACCTCCTTCACCATTCATGCAGATGATGTTAAGTTTTTTTGCCGCTTCGGCATAGATACGAAAAGCTGTTTCCCCCTGAGAACCAAAACTCATGGCGGAGATCAACACCGGCAGGTCGTGATTGCCAATGGTGGTGTCAACCTCCTGTGGATCTACGTTGAGCTCAGCACCAAACTTGAAGTCGAGCAGATGGCGGATGGCGAGGGGATGTTCGATCTCATAATCGCGAATCAGGCGCGACAGGTCGGTGTAGCTCTCTTCCATTTTGGCGACCGCAGATACCTTCTTCCATATTTGTGGATACAGGCGAAATTGCACCGGCACCGATTGTTTTTTCTTGCTACGCACAACAGCACTGCGCTGGCGCGACTGTTGTTCGAGTAGGGAAAAATTCAGGCCACTGGCGCTTGATCCACAAAAGTTCGGTGTTTCGAAAACATCAACCAGTTCAGGGCTCAGCCCGATGGAGGTGAAATATTTGCCATAACCACCGATTTCATGAGTGCCCATGGTTGACATCACTTTTTGTATGCCGCGGGTAAGCACACTGAGCAGGTTGGCCAAACCGTCTGTAGTCGCATCGGCCAATTCCCACATCATGTAGGGGCACACTGCATCAGCACCCATGGCTACGCAAAATAATATATCGTGCAAATTACGGATAGCACCGGAACGTAATACCATGCTGGTGGAGCGGCGCAACGATTGTCCGTTTTTGCTTCGTTGCCGTTTTAGTGCTTGATGAATGGAGCTGGTAACCAGAGCGGGGTCGATGAAGCTGTGGCTAGGGGTGAAGGCACGGCTGTCGTCTATAAGAAGTAGTTGTGTCCCACGTTGCACTGCAAGCAATGCTTCATCTTGCAGACGTTGTAAGGCAGTGGGGATATCCTCATCGCGTTTCAATGTACAGTTGATAGTTTTGTGGCGACCACCACTGCCGGGTTGATATTGAGTCAAGAGGGTTTCAAGGGAGCATAAACCGAATTGGCGGATGATTTTATCCTGATCTGTTTTTTCTTTGCAGCGCAGGCCGCCATACAGTAGGGGGGCAGCAATAGTTGTTACTTTGGCAGCGCGGGCGCGGTTTTTCTGCAGTAATTGTGGTCGTGGACCGATAAAAATTCTGGATGAGAAGTGTTCGCTCTCCCGTTCACGGTCGATAGCTGGATTGGTGACTACCGCCACCTGTTCCTTGAAATAATCGGATAAATTTTGTTGGCCGATAGCCAGAGCGGCTAAGGGGCCATCGTAGCCGAGGGAGGCAATGGGATCCTGGGCTGATTTGACTATCTCCTTTAAGTTCAGCAGGTCGCTGCGTTTCCAGGCAAAGCCGGAGAGCAGATTCTCCTGTTTGAAGTTAGTCATTTTGTTGAATTGTGCAGTCTCTTTTACGCTGCTTTCCTTTAAGTTGGTACCGTCTTGTAGTTGAGATGTGTACCGTTCAACCTTGATGCGCTGACTGAGACTTTGATAGACCTGCTGGCGCAATAGATCAAAGGGGATCAGGTCGATTCCCTGTTGTGGGTGTAAGCGCAAAGCCAATTTCTCTCCCGGAGCCAGAACTTTAGGGTCGCTAAGAATCTCTTCCTGAGGAACAACCCCAGCTTCTGATGAGGCGAAATAAAACTTGTTGGTTTCGCCGAACCACAGTGGGCGCAATCCCATGGCGTCAACGCTGAACACACATTGGTCTTGCCAGCGACTTATTATTGCCGCAGGTCCTTGAGCGCTGGCGCTGAAAAACTGGCGTAGCAGCGTGTATACTTGTTGTTGATGTTCGGGAAGTTTCGCTGTCTCGCTGAAGATAGGGGGAAAGCAGACCTCCATCGCTTCGTAAAGATTGAGACCATACACTTGTATCAACCCTTCAAGGGTGCGATTCAGATCTTGCGAATCGCTGCCACCTATCGGCAGGGATAACCCGAGCATGCGCGCTTCTTCACGTAATCGGGCGATGGTGTTGATTTCACCATTGTGACCGAGGAGGCTGAAGGGTTGAGCGCGTAATACTGTAGGCAATGTGTTGGTGGAGAAGCGGCTGTGCCCAATGGTAGCTGCGGACTGAAACTCTTTACGTTTCAACTCAGGATAGTACAGGCTCAAGATCTCGGGCGCGCCGTGAACCTTGTAGGCGGTGACGCTGTTGGATAACGAGGCGACGTGGACAGGAAATTTTTCTTCAATAGCAACACTTAACTGGTACAGAGTGTGGGCGCAGTTGCTGGTATCAGGTAAAAATAATGCTAATTGAACAAACAGTGGTTCGCTTGCTTTAGCCATGGTGGATAACGCTTCACTGCGAACCTGACCATGGTGTTCGATAATTATCTGTGCGCCGTGGCGACCACATAGGGTGGATATACGCGTCAGCAGTTGTTCGTCGTTGTCCAATTCGTGTTGGGGAATCAACAAGTGGGCTATGGCAAAATTATTGTTATCTGCCAGCTTGGGATCTTTGCCGTCTTTTTCGAGGATTCCACGCCACATCCGTCGCGGGATATCGGTTAAAATACCGCATCCATCTCCCTCGCCATCGATCTCGCCTGCGCGATGTCCCATCTTTATCAAGGCGTCTATAGTGCGTTGCACGTTACCATGGCTTGGGCGTCCATTTTTGTTGAAGTAGCCGATGATTGCACAGGCATCGCGTTCTGTGGGGACTAAGCCGGATATATTGGGGTCGGGGATGGGCATGATGGATACTCCATTGTGTTCACAGTTCTATGTCGTAGAATTAGATGAGAAAATACACCATATGGTCGCCAGAATTAACCAGTAAGATATTCATCTAACTCCTGGAATATATTACTGCAATGCCGCGTGGTCGTGTAGCACTGCAGGAGATATAACCGTGGGGTTCGGTTGAATCATAATATACGGAATCGCCGGGGTAGAGGTGGATAAGTTGATCAGCGTGGCGGAACTCCAATTCCCCTTCGAGCAGGTAGAAAAATTCTTCACCTTCATGACATACCAGTAGCTCATCGCTCCATTCATTGGCAAAAAATTCCATATCGAAAGGTTCCATGTGGTGGTGTTTTTTACCAAAGGCGCGAGAGTTGTAGGTGTAGGATTGGCTGCCGTGATTGCTTGCAGCTCGCATTTGGCGAGCATGTTGGTCACCGGCACGAACCAGTATACATTTCTTGTTGTTACTCTCGTCTTCAAAAAAACAGTTCAGTGGAACCTGAAAAGATTTGGCTATGCGCAGCAGCGTAGCCAGGGGCGGGATAACCTGATTGTTTTCTATTTGAGACAGTAGTGGTTTCGATAACCCTGTTTTCGCTGCCAAATCTTGCAGGGTCATCCGTTGCTCTTGACGTAGGTTGCGCACCTTCATGCCAATTTCAAACTCTTTTACCTCTTCGCGAATGTTTTCCATAAATCAAATCTTTTTTGTTTGAGGTGGTCGACAAATAAGTTTATTGCGTAACTGTTTAGCTTCTCTGGTTGAATGACTTTTTTTTATGCTCAACTACTAATTTATCCTTGCTGTGGTTATATATCAACCAATAAGGTACATTAAAAATGATCGTTACCCTGTTTGTTTCAATGTTGGATATGTTGTTAAGTTGCCCAAGATAACACTGTTTTAGTGGATATTTGCTATATTTTTTGCTGTATTGGTTGATATTGGTTAAATGTGAATTGACATCACAAAAGGTTCGATGTAGAAAAGGAAGCTGGAAGTTTCATTGAATTGATATTTGGTGTTCGAGAGAAGGAGTGGAGTGGATGAAGAATTTGATTTTTGCGGTGCTGGTTGTTGTTTTTGCCTTTGTTCCGGTTTTTTTGGCACAACAAGATGGAACTACCGCCCCGATGACAAAAGTGGAAGTGCTTGCAGAAGGTTTGTTCCAATATGAGGGTGCTACCAAGGGTATTGTGAAATTTGACCATAATATGCACAAAGATGCTTTGGAACAGGATTGCAGCAGTTGCCACGAAGGGGAACCTGCAAAAATTTCTATTAGCAGCATGTCTGAAGGTCATGGTCTGTGTAGTGGCTGCCACGAGCAGGTTGATGATATGAATGCCTGTAACACTTGCCACAGTAAATAATAACCTTTACTGATTGTGGTAAATATTGTTTAAGCGGGAAGGTGGCGTTTGCTGTCTTCCCGCTTTGCTTTTTAGGCTGCATGTTTATGAAAAAACCACCTATCACTACTATACTGTTCGACCTGGATGGCACTTTGCTGAATGTCGATATGTATCAGTTTGTGCCATCTTATCTGACTGGTTTGGCGCGCAGCATAGATGAGAAGATGGATAGTGAGCATTTTGTCGAAGTGATGATTGAGCGCACCATGGAGCGTTTGCGCAGTGATGACGGTTCGCGCACCAATGAGCAGTTTTTTCTGGAAATTGCTTGGAGTGATCTCAACATAAATGCGGCACAGTTTAACGCTGGATTGACCACCTTCTATCGCGACTACCTGTACGAATTACAGCCGTTGATAATTAAATTGCCCTTGGCTCGCCAGCTTATGCAACGCTGTATGGAGTTGGGATTTGAGGTGGTTATTGCCACTAACCCGGTTTTCCCACGCCCGGTGGTTGATGCCCGTCTTAATTGGGGTGGGCTCGGTGACTTTGACTATCGTCTGATAACCAGTTTTGAAAACAGTTGTTACTGTAAGCCGAACCCCAATTATTTTAAAGCTATTTTGAGTGAAATTGATCGCTCACCCGAGTCGTGTCTGATGGTGGGCAATGATACTGAGCACGATATGAGTGCTAGTGCTGTGGGTATCACTACTTTTCTCGTTGATGCCTGGGTGATCGATAGAGGTTGGAACTTTGTTCCCGATTACCGTGGCAGTCATCTGGATCTGTATAGATTTATTGGTCAACTGTGATGGCGTCGCTCTTGTTGTTTCAGAGTTTGAGCGCTGTTAATTTGACAACAAAGTTGTTTTTGGTTAACTTCAGTTGTTAAGTTTGTTATGTAATTTTTATGCCCCCATTGTACAGGAGATGTTGATGGCGCGACTTGTAGAAGATCCTGAACTGGCCTTTCGCCTCGCTCGAGCTATAGTGTCGGATATTGCCCTTTATAATCCCGATAAAGTTAGTGAAGGGGTGAAAAATGATAATATTTTTGACCTGATGGCTGACGAATTACAGGAAGGGCGGGAGCATTTTGCCGAGCGCACGGCTGATTCTATCCAGAATCGGGATCAGTTGTTTGATCGCGCAATTGTTGATGTCATGATTAAGCAAGCGGGGAAAATTGAGAGTTCTATCTGGTAAATGACTGATAATTCAGAGTTTTATTTTGAACCGGGACAGGGTGTAGAACGACTGGACCGGTTTTTAGCGCGCGTCCTGCCGCAATTGAGCCGTTCACAACTTAAGAAGCTGGTTGATCAGCAACAAATTATGGTTGATGGTGATGCGGTTAAGGCGGGGTTGCGTTTGCGTGGTGGTGAAAAGATAGAGGTAGCTATCCCCCCAGCTCAGGAGGTTATTACCTGTGCCGAAGACTTGCCGCTGGAGGTTCTTTACGAAGACAGTGACCTGATTGTGATAAATAAGGCAGCAGGTATGGTGGTTCATCCCGCCTGTGGTCATGCCAACGGCACTCTGGTAAATGCGTTGTTATTTCATTGCCACGATTTATCCGGTGTCGGCGGCGAGTTGCGCCCGGGGATAGTACATCGCCTGGATAAAGATACCTCCGGCGTGATGGTGGCAACTAAAAACGATATGGCGCATAACCATCTGGCAGAGCAGTTTAAACAGCATTCTATCAATCGACGCTATGTTGCTTTGGTGCATGGGCAGGTGCAAAATGAGTGCGGCAGTGTCGATCAACCTATTGGTCGTCATCCTGTCCATCGCAAAAAAATGACATCTAAGGGGCGAGGTGGACGTCGTGCTGTAACCCATTGGCAGGTTTTGCGCCGTTACGATTTAGATCGGCTCTCGTTGTTGGAACTGCGTCTGGAAACCGGGCGCACTCATCAGATACGCGTTCATTTTTCCGAAATGAATTTGCCCCTTGTCGGTGATCCCCTTTATGGCAACCGCACGCGTGCTAACGCCATCAATGATTTGGAAATTCGCCAGCTGATTCATCAATTTGAAAAATATGGCGTTGAAAAGTTGGAATTAATATAGAGATCCCGAGGCGATTCAAGCCGCCTGCGAAGTGTCAGATAGCATATTTGAATGGAGCAAATTAGAGAATGGAACTGGTTAAATACGGAAAAATAAATTTTGTGCAAGCCGGTTGGAGCGCTGGAGATAAGCTGATTGCCGGGGTGACAACACGCAATGGCGGGGTGAGCAGACCTCCGTATAACTCCCTGAATTTGGGGATGAATACCGATGATGCTGTGTACAATGTTGAGGGCAATCGTTCCACTGTGTTGCATGAGTTTAATGTGCAGGAGCATTGCTTGTTGCTGGTTAAGCAGGTGCATGGTAGCGATGTGGTAGTGGTCAACAGTAAGAACTACGATGTTAGCCATTTTCACGATGTTGAAGCGGACGCTATGGTTACTAACCAGCCAGGACTGATGGTTGGGATTTTGGTGGCTGATTGTTATCCGGTATTACTGTTTGATGCAGAACAGCGGGTTGCTGCCGCAATCCATGTGGGTTGGCGTGGTGCCGCTAATGGTATTATTGAAAAAACCATAGCCGCCATGTCTCAGGAGTTTGGCTGTGTGAGCGATAATATTAAAGTACTGGTTGGTCCTGGTATTGGCGCTGAACACTATCAGGTAGATAAACAGGTACGTGATGCTTTTCGTGCCGGTACTGGCAACTGGAATGAGATAAGTGAAGAGATTGAGTTTGGGCAGTGGAAGCTTGATCTTCAGCGCAGTATAGAT
>NBLX01000057.1 GCA_002084705.1 Desulfobacteraceae bacterium 4572_35.1 | reverse complement strand
CCGGCTGTTTGATATAGTTGTCAGCGTATAGTTTGAATTATGAAATAATTGTCTTGACTGTCTGGGGTGCCATATATCCCCTTCTAGGGGTATTCAAAACCGGTCACTCTGGGGTCGGTTGTTTATTTGTACTGTTTTTTCTTTTTTGTGGGGAACAGAACTTATAAAGTCCAGTCTGTCAGAAGATGGGTAAATTAACCCCCTTTGTTGTCTGTAGATAAAAGTAAAGCATCCTATCATATACATTGGTGTAAACACTGAAAGTATACGCCATTTAACAAGCGAGTTTTTGTAGATATCCTCGCACGGCTGATTCTGGTTATTTTCAGTGTGTATGCAAATTTATCCCTGCTGAGTAGTGCTTATATAATTGTTAGCAGTTGTAATGTCATAATTGTGTAAATTTCCAATAGTTTTAATGTGTAATTTGATTATATTAAAAGAGTTTTTTTGTCCCCAATTTGTTCTAATGGATAGCAGTGTAAAAAATTATTAAAGTTGGTCTATTTTTTGCTGATTGATTAAGTTTGATTAGCGAGTAACTCATTAACAGGAGATGTTATGGCTAAGATTCTAGTCGCCGATGATAGTAAAACAGAGTTGGCTTTTTTATTGGATGCGTTGAATGGTACCGGGCATGAAATTGTGACCGCCGTTGATGGTAAAGAAGCTGAAACAAAGATAAAAGCTGAGACATTTGATCTTATTATTCTTGATGTAATTATGCCCAATAAGAATGGGTTTCAGGTGTGTCGTTCTTTAAAGAAAGATCCTGCATATAAAGATATTCCTATTATTTTGACTACTTCCAAATCTGGAGATAGCGATAAATTCTGGGGTAAAAAACAGGGAGCTGATGAATATATTGTTAAACCCTATGAACCTGTTGAGATTCTGCTTGCAGTTAAGAAGTATTTAGGAGGTGTCTAGTGGAGTTGGCGACGGTGTTCAAAAGATATGCTGCGGAAGGGACTGGGCAGTTAGCACTTAAGTTTGCGGACACCTCCCATTTATGCAAAGTAAATATAGAAAATGGGGAAGCTATATTTATCAAGCTCGGTACTTTGTCGCCCGAGGAGAGCTTGTCTGCAATAAAGGGTAAAACTTTGTTGGAAGCAAATTTTATTAAGGGTTTCAAAACGCGTAAACGCTTATCAGAACCCATAACAGATAAGCTTGTCGGCGTTTCTGGTAGTTCTACCGAGCAGGAAACAATTTTTACATATAGTGAGGTAAAAGTAGCCAGTGGCCAATCAGTTCCAGCCGGAGAAGTATCAAAGATGATCAACCATTATGTCGATATCGTCGGACCATTAGGTGTGGTTATGATGGAGAATTATATTAGGAATGTAAAGTATGTGCAGGGCGATGAAATGAATTCTGACGATTATAATGAGTTGGTTAATAAGGTTTTGGGCGACCTTCCCGAGGCATTTCGTGAAGAATTCCAACAGGCGCATAGATAAAAGTCTGAGTGCTTTAATTTGACGGTTAAATTCCAAAAATGGGGGAACTATGTTTAGGAATATGTCTATTCGTAAGCGAATTGTTTTTATGCTTGCTACTGTTTATATCGTGTCTCTGGCACTGGTTGTAGCTGGTGGTGGTTATTTCCTGGAGCGTGATGTTGTACGCGAAGCCCAGCAAAAGACCGATTTGTTTGCGACTGTTATGTCCAACTCAGCCAGATATTTGCATAATGTTATTCGGCCAAAGGCGGAGGAACTGTTAACGGAAGATGCATATTTCCCCGAAGGTGCCGTTGGCGTGCTGATGCTTACTGAGGTTGCACGTTATATACAGGAAGATTATCCAGAGTATATTTTCCGTTTTGCGTCTCCTAATTCATTGAACCCCGATAATTTATCAGATGAGTTTGAAGATAAGATAATTACCGCATTTGACGATGGTGATTTCGAGGATTGGAAAGGCTTTACCGAGCGTGACGGTGTTAAATACTACGCGGTTGCCAAACCATTGACTGCAGGTTCCGATTGTATCCATTGTCATGATACTCCTGATGTTGCCCACCCCAGCCAGGTTGAACAGTATGGTACCCGTTCAGGTTACGGATATTTGGAAGGTGATGTTGTCGGTGCACGATTTATTTATGTGCCTACGGATGTGATTCAGCAGGAAGCTTATAAGCGGATAGCCTATTTTTCAGCAGCGTTCAGTATTTTCTTCCTGTTGGTTTTGTTTGCTGTAGACCGTTTTATTGTTAGTAGTGTCGTTAAGCCAATTGAACATATTGTCGAGGTTTCTGAGGATATTAGTAGAGGGAAACTGGACGTAGAGTTTAACGTTAAAACAAATGATGAGATCAAAATGCTGGCTGATGCTTTTGATCGTATGAAAGTATCGTTGGCCAAAGCAATGGATATTTTGCGGCAGTAGTAGTTATAAAGAAAAATTTTTTGGAGAATTCGATGATGACTATAGAAAAGAAAAAAGTTTTAGTGGTCGATGATTCTCCGACCGTACGGCGTCTCGTTGAGCTGGTACTGTCGCAGAATGGTTATGAAGTGTATAGCGCTGAAGATGGTGAGCATGGTCTCGATCTGGCTCGTGAGTGCGATCCTGATGTGGTTTTAGTTGATTTTGTTATGCCACGTATGAATGGCCACATGTTTTGCAAAGCGCTACGAGAAAATGAGAAATTTAGTAATATACCAGAAGATTTGATAGCTAAAATCGATGAAGTTCTTAAATCTGTCACTGATGCCGATGATAGCGGTGAAAAAGATGGTGTCGAACAAGCTGAAACTGAGAAGCATGGTTGTTCAACGCAAGTTGGTGATGTAAGCCAACTTCTTGATTGTATTAATGATAAATTTGACAAAGTGGTGAGGACGTATTTTCAAAAAGATTTTCCGGTTTTGATGAAAAACGTTATGTCAGACACTTTGCGCGAGACTGGCTTAATTAAACATCAAGTTTTGATTATGAGTGGTGATTTATCGCGAATGTCACTACCTGAAGTTATGTGTTTTTGTGGTGCAACTCGACAAAGTGGGCGTTTGTCAATTATTTCCGATGAAACTTTTGCGGAGATTTTTATTGAAAATGGTAGATTTGTTTTTGCCACTGCCAGCCAGAAGGGTAAGCATAAGTTTTTAACCGATCTTATCTGTCAGGATAATCGGTTTTCTTGTGATACACAATCATTGGCGAAAATTGTTGAAGAAGCGCGTGAGACCAATATCCCTGTTGGTCGGTTTCTAGTTGATAAAGGGGTAATCTCAGATGACGACTTAATGTACTACTTGAAGCAACATGCTCAAGATGCATTGAATACTGCGTTAGCAACTAAACAGGGAAATTTCTTTTTAGAAAAAGACGACCTTCCCTTTAATCTTGAAGATATTAAATTTAGATTGCCAATGTTTGAAGTTCTGCTGAATGGGGTGCGAGAGCTTGAACTGAATTCATTGTTTAACGATAATGATTTGGTTGTTACTCGCATGCCTCAATGTGCTGTAGCTGCGCAGGAAGGACTTTTGGACGAAAAGGAGCAAGGTTTGATGTTGCTATTGGATGGTGCACGCTCTGTTGGAACTGTTTGTAAAGAGAGTTCTTTTGGTGATGCTGATGTGCGTAAAGCATGTCAGGTGCTTTATCTGGCTGGTTTGGCAACAATTAACTAAATTGAGCTCTATTTGTGCTGCCACTGCGTGTAAGGATGGTTTAAATGGCGGGATTACAGGAAAGTTTACTGCCTATTTTTATAGAAGAAGCTGAAGAGGGGTTAGCCCTGATTCAGAAGTTTGTTAGCACTTGGGAGAAAGCTCCTCAATTTATAACAGCTGAAATTCTTGAAGAAGCAAGACGGGCGGCTCATACAATAAAAGGTACTGCAGGGCTTGTTAAAAGGATGCAATCCAGCGCCATTGCAAAGGAACTGGAGGAGTTACTGGACAGTTTTAAAGCTGATGTGCAGTGTAGTGTGACCGATATTGATACAGTTATTAACAGTCATGCTCAACTGGTAGAGTTGCTAAGCCTTGCACGTGCAGGTGAGCCCGAAGTTGCCCCTAATGTTGATGGCGAACGTGTAGGTTTCGGATATCATAATGAAAAGTCCGCAGAGGAAGATAGTTTAAATGCGTCTTTAACCGCTGATTTAATCAATGATTTTGCCCTGCCTTTTATGATGCGGCTGCATCAAGCATCAACTGAAGTGGATGAAAGTGTAAAGCCTGTTTGTTGTCGTTTTTATTTTGGTGGGCGTCAATATTACCTGCCCATAGAAGATGTGGTTGAGATTGCTGAAAAAGAAGAGATTACGATTCTCCCCTATGGGCCGGCATATATTTCAGGCTTGATCAATTTGCGTGGTAATGTTGTTCCTGTTGTCAGTCTGGCTGAATTGGAGCAGCGAAAAGTCAAGTTTCCCAGTACATATTTTCTAATTATAGCCAAATGTGGCACTGATCTTATGGCATTTGTAAGTGATCAATTACCGAACCTCAGTTTGAAAGCTGCTGGTCATAAAATAGATGTCGAAAAATTCATTGAGCAATACAGTGTGAAGGCCTGATGATGGCAAGTTCTCAGACAGCAAAAGATATCTTTTTTGAAGAAGCCGATGAGCATTTGACTATATTGGAGAAAGGACTGCTCCAGCTAGAAGATGATGCAGATTCGGAAAACGTAGAATTAATAGACAGATTGTTCCGTTCTGCTCATACCCTTAAAGGTGCATCAGCACTTCTTAAATTTAATAGCATAAGTGAAATATCCCATGAGTTGGAAAATCTGCTTGAAAGCTATAAGGCAGGAACTGTAGAGATAACAGCTTCACTGCTTGACGCCATGTTGTCGGCGATTGACACGATGCGTAATTTGTTGCAGATGACCCATTTACCTGATTATGAACAAAGTGCGGTTTTATATGGTCTACAAGCATGTCAGATGTTACAGGCGGCCCAAACTGGTGAGCACCTGCAGGATGCACCAGATATAGAGAATGAAAATAATCGTCAGTTTAGTAATAGCGTCAAGGTTAGTGTAGATAAGATTGACCTTATGATGAATTTGCTTGGTGAGATGACAATTACCAAGACGCATCTTTTAGACCAGTTGCGCTCCTTTGAATCGATGAAAGAGGAGATTGATTTTGCCCGTGAACGTCTGTTGGTTGAAGTTGCGAGTTTTGCTGAGCGTTACGAATATACAAACCCTGAAGAGGAGCAGAACGTTGATGACAGTGAATCAATAATCTCTGATTTTGAAGAATTGGAGTTTGATCGTTATGACGAACTTAATCTGTTTTCGCGTAAGTTGCAGGAGATAAGCAACGATATAAATGAGGCAGTAGGCTCAGTTCGTCAGTTTTTTGGTCAGGTCAGTGTTGATGTAGAAGCGATTGACCGTATGACTTCGGAGATGAAGGAGCGGATTTCGGAAGTTCGTACACTGCCAGTAGATGAATTGTATCAACGTTTTAAACGTTCTGTACGTAATCTTTCACGTAGTGCCAATAAACCAGTAGAATTGCGCTTCTCTGGTGGTGAAACCAGACTTGGACGCACAATTATTGATGGTTTGTTTGACCCCTTGCTCCATGTATTACGTAATGCTGTAGCTCATGGGATTGAAGATGCAGAGCAACGTCTAGCTGCGGGTAAACCTGAAACTGGAGTTATTAACATAACAACATGTCGTCGCGGCAATTACGCAACAATAACTATTTCCGACGATGGTGGCGGAATTAAATTTCAAAATATCCGCAATAAAGCAATTGCGTTAGGTTGGATAAGTGCTGAGGATAAGTTAGAGCGGCAGGAGTATATCGATATGATCTTCCGTGCGGGCTTCAGTACTAAGGATGAAGCCGATGACACCTCGGGACGTGGTGTTGGCATGGATGTGGTTTTAGATCGTCTTGCAGATTTGAATGGAACCATTGAGGTTAAAACAACGGAAGGGGAGGGCACAGAGTTTATACTTCATATCCCACTTTCATTGGTAATTATAAACGTTATTCAGTTTCGAATTGGTAAACAGCTATTTGTCCTACCCTCCAGTTTGATAGAAGAGATACATGAAATAACCAATCTTCAAATTATCGATGAGCATGTTATTCACCACGGTGAAAATTATCGCATAATAGATTTGAATAGAAAATTCAATTTGCCAGCGACAGATCTAGGTGAGCAGTGTGTTGTATTTGTCAGAACCTTAGGTTCCCGTATCGGCATGCTCGTCGAAAAAATTATCAGCCAAGAGGATACTGTTATCCGTCCTTTCGGACAACTGTTAAGCGATATGCCTTGTTTTTCAGGTACGAGTGTGTCTGGTAGTGGTGCTATCCGTTTGGTTGTTAATCCGACGCGACTATTGCAAGTTGTTGATAAAATTGAAACCGATGTTTCTTCAATGCCAGTTGATTATACCCAGGAGATAACTTCCGTTCATCAACGCTGTCCACGCGTTATGGTTGTGGATGATTCACTGAGTGTGCGCAAGTATGCTTCAATGATATTAGAGGGCAATAGCATTGATTGTATTACGGCAACTAATGGTTTAGAAGCTCTGGAAATGCTGGATGAAGAAGAGGTAGATTTGATTGTCACCGACCTCGAGATGCCGGTGATGCACGGTTATGAATTTTTAACTGAGATAAAGCGACGTCCCGCCTTACGCAACATTCCTGTAGCGGTAATAACTTCAAGGTCGGGAGCTCAACATCAGGAAAAAGCGTTCAGTCTTGGAGCCATTGATTATCTGGTTAAACCGTTCGATGAAGATGCACTGCTGAATCTTCTTCGTGAGCACACATTGTTCAGTATATAAAATAGCTGATTTTGTTGACTATATGGGAGATGTCTAAATTATGGCGGATGAAGCGGTAAATACACTAACTATCAAGCAGATATCAGGACGGAGTATATATTCGTTAGGTTTCTTGGTGATGTTGGTGCTGGGAATTTGTGTTGCAACCTACATCTATTTAACCCAGTTGTCACAACAGCAAATGACAGTAAGCGTGGATAATTTAACTCTTACCGAACAGCTTGCTCGTAGCGGTTCTGACCTGCAGGTATTAGAAGGTAAAATGACCGTAGCTGCATTATTGCGCAGTGACGATGCATTAGAACAGGGATCAACACGCCTGACAGAGCATCTGTCAATTATGGCCGACCTTATGGACAGTTTGTTAGAAGTTACAGCCGATGGTCGTTATGAAATTACAAAAGTTGCTGGCTTTGTTAATGAAATATTCTCCGATATCTCGTCCGAGGTTGAAGATATAGCCGATAGTTTACTTGATGGTTCCAGTGTTAAATCCTTGACCGAAAATTATGCCAGGTTAAATCAGGATATACGAGAGTTTAATAAGGGACTTGAGCAGTTAGAAAAATTGCAGATCAAGGTTATTGGTTTGCAGCAACAGAAAAAACTTCTGGATCAGATTTATTTTGGTGGAGCAGCGGTGCTGCTGATGTTTGTATTGTTGTTTATGTATATGGGATTTCGTTGGAGCAATAAGTTGGAATCCTCTCTGCAACAACTGCGGCTATCCATCGAGCAGGGGATCAAGGGTGACTTTTCAGAAGTAAAAGTAGATGCGAAAGATAAAATTGCTGAAACAACCCTGCTGTATAACTCAATGGTAGAAAAGTACAAAGATGCCATAGTCGGGGATGCTGAGCGTGAAACAACTCAGGAGAATTTAATAGGGTTTTTAGAAGTTGTTAGTGAAGCGGCGGATGGTGATTTGACCATGAAAGCGCCGGTTACCGCCGATGCTTTCGGTTCAATAGCCGATGCTTATAATCTTATGATAGAGAGTTTGTCTGAACTACTTAACGATACTAAACACAATGCCAATAACGTTGGAGAACAGTCGAGAAAACTGATCGGTATTTTCCAGGAGATGGAGATGGGTGCCGAAACTCAATCTGGTCAGGTTGCTCAGGCAACCGCTATGGTAAACCAGTCTGAGAACGCTGCCCGCGATATTACTGAAAAAGCAGCATTGGCTCAGCAAACATCCAACCTTGTTGATGAGGTAACCGCACGTGGTAACAATCTGGTTAATGATAACATCGAAGGGATGCAGCTTATTCGGGTTACAGTTCAAGTTATCAACAAGAAAATGAAATCATTATCTGAGCGCTTACTTGAAATTGGTACTATCTCCCAATTGATCTCTGAGATCGCTACCAGAACAACTATTTTGGCAATGAATGCATCAATTGAAGCATCACGTGCTGGTGAGCAAGGGCGCGGATTCTTGGTTATCTCCGATGAGATTAAACGGCTGGCTGATAAATCGGCGGAAGCTACCAAGCAAATCGGTGGTGTTATTAAGTCGATTCAAACCGAGGCTAATGAAGTTACCTCATCCCTGGAAGAGGAAACACAAACTGTTGAGGTTCAATCAAAACTGGTTCAGGATACTGGAGAATCATTTAGTGCTATCCAGGAAGCTATTAGTCAGTCAAAATCAGTAATTACCGAGATTACCGCCTTGTCGAAAAAACAATTTGAGATGACTCATGATGTTGAGTCAGTAATGCAAAAGGTTTCTGAAATTTCGCAAGTTACTTTGCAGCAGATTAAAGATTCTGCAGAGATTACTACGGGCTTAACAGAACAATCTGCTGAATTGTTAAGCTCTGTTGAGACCTTCCGCCTAAGTGAAGATTGATATTGTTGTACTCAATAAGTGATCTTTAGATGTTTTTAATTGAGAGTATAATCCCCTAACTTAAGGAGTGATATAAAATGAAAAGGGTGTTGTCTGTGTTAGTTGCTGTGTTGTTTTTGGTTGCTTTTTCCAGTTCAGCATTTGCTGGCGCTAATTGGAGAGCCGGCAAAAAGATTTACAAAAAAGAGTGTATGAATTGTCACAAACGTGGCGGTGAAGCTAAGCGTCTAAAGTTGAACAAGAAAACCAAAGCTGGCTGGACTAAGTTTGTCAATAAACAGCAAAAGGGCAGCCATGAGCTTTTGTGGGGTGAGCTAACAGATGCCCAAAAGAAAGATTTGCTTAAGTACTTCATGAAATATGCTAAAGATGACAAATCTTCTCATTTGGGATGTGGTTAGATACAATCTAGATGCCCGCTGAAGCGATAATGATTCAGCGGGCGTTGATGTTTGTAGCAAATTATTCGCTGGCGCTGATGTCGGCTTCTACGGCGAAACGTTTTATTTTGCGGGTTGTCGTTTTTGGAAATTCTTCATCACGCAGAGTAAACTTTTTAACTCGTTTGTAATCTGCAAGTTGTTTGCCGAGACGTAATACCTCTTTCTTGATTAACAACTCTACCTGTTGCACATCTAGCGGATACGTCCCTTGTTCCTGAGCATAACTATCGATCATTTCTTGATCAGGATAGATTTGGGCATGAACCTCCTCAGCTGCCGCAGCGACCTTATGACCGTATACCATCACTTCGTTGATGAACGGGCTGTTCAGTAATTCGGTTTCCACCTCTTCCGGGTAAACATTCTTACCATTCGGGGTAACGATCAAGTTTTTCACACGACCGCAGATGTACAGAAAACCGTCAGCGTCAAGTCTGCCCATATCGCCAGTGTGGTACCATCCCTTTCGTAATACTTTCTTGGTGGCGTTATCATTGTTATAGTAACCCTGCATTATGTTTGGACCCTTACAAGTTATTTCGCCGATTCCTTCGCTGTTGGGTTTGTTGATTTTAACCTGTACCGATGGCAGAGGTTTACCAACACTTCCTAGTTTCATTGCGCCAGGTTGTTCTGCGCTAATAACTGGCGATGTTTCCGTTATGCCGTACCCTTGATAGATTAATACACCGAATTTTTTAAATTTGCCGGCAACAACTGGATCAAGAGCGGCACCGCCACTGACAAATACTGTTCCTGCGCCCAGAGTTTCTCTTACCTTTTTTTCTATTAATTTACGTGTTCCGGGCAAAGTATATAAGGTTTTGGATAGTTTTTTACTGTTGATATTACGCATAATACGGTCAAGGAATATCCGATATACAGCGGGGACGCCGAGTAAAAATGTTGGTTTTACTTCGGCAAGATTTTCACCAAGTTTTTTTAGAGATTCGGCAAAAGAGATGGTTCCCCCCAAGCTTAGTGGCAGTAAAATGCCGCAAACTTGTTCAAAAATATGGTTAATCGGTAAAAAAGATAGCGTATGGATATTACTGTCGACATGAAAGTGGGGTATCAAGTCTTTTATGTTGGCAGTGATATTTCCATGACTGAGAATTGCCCCTTTAGGACGACCTGTAGTGCCGGATGTGTATAAAATTACTGCTGCATCATTTGGTAAAAATTGTGCTGGTTGTGGAATGCTGTTGCCGGCAAAAGTATCATAGGGCAGGAGAACTCTTTTTTTCCGTGCCTCTTTTATCATGTTTGCCGTGGGTGAAAAATTGTCATGGCTCTCTATTTTGTTAGATTCATCATTGGCAGCAGTAAGCATGGCATGGGCACGATTGGCTATTGTCTCAAGTTTCTCAGCTTTTTCTCGTGGTATTTTAAGCTCTTTTACCAACTGGTGCCATTCGCTAATTAAGTCACCAATAGTGGCGAATACGGCAGCGTCTTTAGAAAATTGATCGGTAGTGCTATCCATCACCACGATATTATTCAGCGTGGGCAGGTTCTGTTTTAACTCAACGATACTTTCAACATAGTGTTGAGTAGTGAAAATTGTTACGACTTCACTGTCATTTAAAATATGGCGCAGCTCATTTTGTTTTAACTCTTTATCAATGGGTACGGCAACAGCACCAATTTTAAGGATACCAAGGTAAGAGACAAGCCAGCGGTTAGATGATGGAGAGAGTAAAGCAACGTGATCTCGTGCTTTTACTCCTAGTTGTTGTAGTCCAGTTGCTGCCATATCGGAGTCACGCCATATTTCAGAATAGGTGAGGCTGTGCCAAGTTTTCTTCTTTTTTTCCCGCAGGGCAACTTTATTTGGATTATTAAGACAGCTCTGGTGCAACAGATCAATAATAGTACTCAAGACAACCCTCGCAGTTTTTAATTAACGATTCAGAGATTGTAAAACTAACGCTGTATGTAGTTGATTGGCAAGAAAAAACTGACTTTACTCAATTGATAGATAACGTGGCAGTAACCAAATATGATGCACTCGAAAATAGTTTTGTCAAAGTGTACGATTAGACTCAAAATCCGCTTGGCAGAAGACGATCTCTATGTTATTTTTTTACGCTATCGATTTCTAACAGTTTTTTTGTAAAACACAAACAACAACCCATTAACACAAGAGAACAATAACAGTATGATTACTTTTCTACTCACTGTTCATGTAGTTGTCAGTATTGCACTGATAATTATAGTATTACTTCAAGCTGGCAAAGGCGCTGACGCTGGAGCATCGTTTGGCGGCGGTGCCAGCCAGACCGTATTTGGTGCTTCTGGCGGACGTACTTTTATGAGCAAAATGACAACAGGGGTTGCATTCATTTTTATGCTTACCAGTCTGTCATTGACATATTTTTACGGTAAACCCGGTGCCGACAGTATGATGCCAGACCAGATTCAGGTAGTACAACCTCAAGCAGGGCAATCTACGCCAACAACAAACAACGTAAAATAAATACCCGCGTAAGGGATTTCCCTGTTGACACATGCGTAGTAAATACGTATAAATATTTTCGCTTATGCCGAAGTGGTGGAACTGGTAGACACGCACGCTTGAGGGGCGTGTGACCTAACGGTCGTGCGAGTTCGATTCTCGCCTTCGGCACCAACGAGAAACAATATACGTAACAAACCCAAAAAAGCCCTTGATTTTCAAGGGCTTTTTTGGGTTTGCCCAGCGTAGCTGGCAAA
>NBLX01000008.1 GCA_002084705.1 Desulfobacteraceae bacterium 4572_35.1 | reverse complement strand
AACGAGACAACTAGTTTTGTTGCAACTGTGCCTAAGGTTGGTGCGGTAATTTTGTTGTTGCGCCTAGTATCCGTAGCAGGTGTTGATATAACCCAGTTTACTTGGGTTCTGGCAACAGTGGCTGTGTTTTCAATGACTATTGGTAACCTAAGCGCACTAGTTCAGTCTGACCTGAAGCGTTTGCTGGCTTATTCAAGTATTGCCCATGCCGGGTATGTTATGCTTGGTATTTTAACAGCTGATAAGGTTGGTATGGCTTCAGCAGTATTTTATATCACTGCTTACCTGCTTATGAACCTTGGTTGTTTTTATGTCATCTATAATATTGCCCCAGAGGGTGAGAATGTTACTTTTGATGATCTGAAAGGGTTGTCACGGCGTTCACCGTTATTGGCAATGACATTGTTGGTATCTGCCTTTAGTATGGCAGGAGTTCCGCCTACGATTGGTTTTATTGGCAAGTTTATGCTGTTCACTGGCGCGATTGATAAAGGTTTCTATGCTTTGGTAATAATCGCTGTTATTAATGCAGCGGCAGCGGCTTACTACTATCTGAAGATGGTACGGGTAGCATATTGTGTTCCTGACGTTGAAAAGGAGACTATTGTTCTCCCTTTTACTGCCAAGATTATGGCTGCCTTTTTCATTGTAATTATTTTGGTAGCTGGTGCTATGCCACAAACGCTCTTGTCGGCAGCACAAAATGCTGTAGCAACACTTTTATAATAGTAGATAAATATGTTATTAAAAGGCTCACCGTTTGGTGAGCCTTTTTTGGTTTTGGCGCAAATAGATATGATTGAGCGTATGTTGGCAATGGGTAGTGATAAAGGAGTTTTACTATTTTTATGTTGTCAAAATTGTTAGCGCAAAATAGTTGGGTGTTTGTCGGAACGGCTCAAGAGAGTGTCGAGTTTTGTTCAATTGAGAAAATATTAGATTTGGATGGGGAGATTGTATCCTCCGATAAAATAAGTTTAGTTAGAAAAGTAGTAAATGATGGTCGCGTATACTATGTAAAAATTTATTATCGCAATGGTAACGGCTTGAGGCATTATTTAGGCAGGGGCAGATTGCAGGGAGAATGGGAGAACCTGTTTTTTTTCGAAAACATAGGTATTCGGATACCGAGGATTGTTGCTTATGGGCAGCGTACAAAATATTTTCAGTTTCGTTTTGGTGTTTTAGTTACTGCGGAGGTGCCAGATTCCGCTGATTTGCTCACTATATCTCAAAAGAATTCAACTTTATTACAAGACAAGATTTGGCGAGATTCAGTTATGGCTCAAATCGCTCAATTTACTCGTATACTCCATTGTCACGGGTTTGTTCACTGGGATTTGAAGTGGAGGAATATTCTTGTCAGTAATTACACTACTCAGCAACCTCTTGTCTGTTTTTTTGATTGCCCATTAGGTCGACAACGTTTTGGTTGGTTAAGAAGAAGGGGGGCAATAAAGGATATTGCCTGCCTAGATAAGGTGGCGAAGAAAGTTTTATCCAGAAGCTTAAGGTTGAAATTTTATAAAGAATATGTTCAATGCGATAAAATAAATTGCCATATTAAGAAACAGGTATATAAAATCGTAAAATTCTTTAATAGTTGAGAAGTTCATAAAACAAAAGCTCTCATCACTGGTGCACGCATTTTTATATGTTTAATCAGTCGCGATTTTCGAGTTCATTTAGTAATTGTTGATATTTTTCAGGATCATCTTGTGGGCAGATTACCTCTATAGGAGCATCAACATGATACCGATTGAGAGACCAGCAAAGGCTAGCAAAAAGATAATTATGGCTGGTAAAAATAACTTCATATTTAAGACCCTTTAAATTCGATTGCTAAAGATACTTACTGTAGGTACTTATTAAAAGCAGCACTTTGTTTTTCAATAAACTTATCACCATTCTTTATTATCATGAATATAGCAATATTGTTTTTTTCTGAAAAATTAAGTCCTTTCTCTGGGCCCATAACCATAAATGCGGTAGCCAGGCCATCAGCTTTCATACATGAACCGCTTACTACTGTTACAGATGCCAGAGTGTGTTTTACAGGATATCCAGTTCTGGGATCAATGGTGTGCGAATAACGTTTGCCGCCATAATCGAAGAAATTACGGTAGTCACCTGAAGTCGCCATTGCTGCGCCGTTAAGATGCAGTTTTTTTCTGATTTTTCTTTTATTACTTACTGGGGTTTCAATGCCAACAACCCACGGCATGTTGTTAATTTTATGCCCTTTAGTAATGATTTCGCCGCCCACTTCTACCAGAAAATTATTTATATCATTATTAAGTATTACTTTCGCTACTGCATCAACTGCATAGCCCTTGGCTATTGCTGAAAGATCAAGAAATATGTTGTTTGATTCTTTTATTATTGCAGGTGGTTGTGTTTTTAACTGAATCTTTTCGTAACCACAATATTGCAGTAGATTGTTTATCTGAAGTTGATTTGGGATTATTTTCTCCTTTGTGGATGGACCAAATCCCCATAGATTAACTAATTTCCCCACGGTCATATCAAAGGCACCGTTTGTTCTTCTACTCAATTCCTGACCCGTTTTTACAACGTATAGTAGCTCTGATGAAATAGGCATCCATTGCTTGTCTGGGAATCTATTGAAAAGTGATAATTCTGAATCTTGTTTATAAGTAGACATTCTGTGGTCGATTTCAGAAAGACGTTGATCTATCAGTTTTTTTAAGGATATTTTATCTATAGTTGTAGATGATTCCTGAAGAAGCTTAATGTGATATGTGGTACCCATAGTTTGTCCATTGATGGAAATCAATGTCTGTTTTTGTGTTGAATATTTATTGAGATAAATAACCATTCCTGCGAGGGTAATCAGAACGATAAGGCTGTAAAATATTCGTTTCTGCATTTTTTCTCCAAAAAAAGGCCACATCAAAAGACATGGCCTGCGATCTAGTATATGTAAGGTTTGTGGTTACATATCATTGATCCCAAGGGCTGCGCGTGCCTTAACATGTTTTTGCTGCTCTTCCATTGCAAGCAGGTTCTCAAATATTTCTCGAATCTCAGGTGTTGCTGCCGTTTCAACAATACCCTTGTACGATGTGATCAAGCAGTTGTCAATGGTTGTACCTATCTTCATGATATCGTTGACAGACATGTTGTCAGAATATTTTATTGAATCTAATGCTGCAAAGGTTTGGTTTTCCTTCGCGTATTGATACCACGCATCCAGTGCTTTTGACGAAACATTTTTATCATATTCATTCAGCGTACGTTCAAGGTGCTTTTCGTGGCGAACCATATAATCGAGTAGTAATTTTACCCGAGCACTTTGTTCTTTGTCTGCTACCCGTTGATAGAATTCCCCAGCTTTTTTATGAAATTCACTGGCATAATTAAGAATCTCTTTCGCTTGTCCGTATGGCATATCATCTCCTCCTGACTGAAAACGCCCCTTTATTTAGGCTTATTTATACAAAGCTTAACATAAAGGGGCGCAATTTCAACATGTCGGCGAGCTAAATTTAGCCACCAAAGTCATCAAACATTATGTTTTCACGTTCGACACCTTGTTCAAGTAACATATTCGTTACAGCATTAGCCATCATTGGGGGACCGCACATGTAATATTCACAATCCTCTGGAGCCTCATGGTCTTTTATGTATAGATCATAGAGTACATTGTGAATAAATCCGGTAGGTCCTGTCCAGTTGTCTTCTGGCAGTGGATCTGATAGCGCACAATACCACTTAAAATTGGGGAATTTCTTTTGCAGATCGTTGAGTTCATCCACATAGAACATCTCTTTTAGGCTACGTGCACCATACCAGTAAGTCATCTTACGTGTTGAGTTCAAACGTAAGAGTTGGTCAAGGATGTGTGAACGCATTGGAGCCATACCTGCGCCACCACCGATAAATACCATTTCGTTATCTGTTTCACGAGCAAAGAACTCTCCATATGGACCGGAGATAGTTACTTTGTCGCCAGGCTTCAAGTTGAAAATAAAAGATGACATCTGCCCTGGAGGTGCGTCTGGTGCATTAGGTGGTGGAGGACAGCAGCGTACGTTAAGCATGATAATCCCTTTTTCCAGTGGGAAACTTGCCATGGAATACGCACGCATGATGGGCTCTTTGACAATGGATTTATAGCGCCACAGGTCAAACTTGTCCCAATCTTCACGATATTCCTCTTCAATATCAAACTCAGAGTAAGACAATTCATGAGCAGGAGCTTCAATTTGAATGTATCCACCGGCACGAAAATCGCAGTCCTCACCTTCGGGCAGTTCAACTACGAGTTCCTTGATGAAAGTTGCTTTGCCGTCGTTTGATTTAACAACGCATTCCCATTTTTTGATATCAAAAATCTCAGCTGGGATACCCAACTTCATGTCTTGTTTAACACCAACTTGACACGCAAGTCGCATACCTTCACGCGCTTGTCTTTTATTGATGAAACCTGTTTCAGTTGGCAGGATATCACCCCCACCTTCATATACTTTAATATGGCATTGTCCACATGTTCCGCCACCGCCACAGGCTGATGGGATGAATATCCCTTGTTCGGCAAGGGCACCGAGCAATTTACCGCCAGGTTTTGTTGTGATTGTTTTGCTTGGATCATCATTGATGAAAAACTGTATGTCTCCGCTGGGAACCAAGCTCTTTCTAGCTACTAGAATGATGGCTACCAGTGCCAGGATAACCCCGGTAAACATGGTGCATCCAGCTATTATTAAGTCCATAGTTCAATCCTTTTATTCATGTAGCGCTATGTTAAAATTGCAGCCCTGAAAATGCTTTGAATGACATGGCCATCAATCCAACGATAATGAAGGTAATACCTACGCCACGAATCCCTTTAGGGACATCACTGTAGCTCAGTTTCTCACGGATTCCAGCTAGTAAGCATATAGCCAGACCGAAGCCAACACCTACGCCAACGCCGTATACAGTACTTTCCATGACATTGTAATCGCGCTCAACCATAAACAGTGATGCACCGAGGATGGCGCAGTTTACCGTGATAAGGGGTAGGAAAATACCCAAGGCGTTGTACAGGGCAGGCAGATATTTATCAAGTGCCATTTCAAGAATCTGTACAATAGCCGCAATAACGGCGATATAGCAGATAAGTCCTAAAAAACTCAGGTCAAGTTCAGGGAATCCAGCCCAAGCAAGCGCTCCCTTTTTAAGGAGAAAGGTGTAGAGCAAGTTATTGACAGGAACTGTGATAAATTCAACAGCAATAACTGCAGCACTAAGCATTATGGCAGTATCAACTTTTTTCGATACCGCGATGAAAGTACACATGCCCAGGAAGAAGGTTAATGCAATGTTGTCAATAAAGACCGAATTAAAAAATATTGTAAAATAATGAGCCATAACGTCTATTCCTATTCTTGAAGTTCAGGCTTCCAGGTGCGCAAACCCCAGATGATGAAGCCGATCAGGAAGAAGGCGCTAGGTGCCAGTAGCATCAGGCCGTTGGTTTGGTACCAACCACCATTGTTGACAGGATTAAGAATTGTCAGGCCGAAAATCTTACCCGATCCGAACAGTTCGCGAACAAAACCAACGGCTAGAAGGATGATACCATATCCGAGACCGTTGCCGATTCCGTCCATGAAGCTTTCATAGACAGGATTTTTCATAGCATAAGCTTCGGCGCGACCCATGACAATACAGTTGGTTATGATAAGTCCAACGTATACTGAGAGAGCTTTACTCATTTCATATGCATATGCTTTTAACATTTGGTCAATGATGATAACCAGCGTAGCGATAACTGTCATTTGCACAATGATACGAATGCTGTTGGGAATATGGTTACGTATGGCACTGATAGAAGCATTGGAAAAACCGGTAACCAATGTTACCGCGATAGTCATTGTCAGTGCGGTTGAAAGTTTGTTGGTAACCGCCAAAGCAGAACATATACCGAGTATTTGTAAGGCAATGGGGTTATTGTTGAATAATGGATCCAGCAGTGCGTCTTTTGCTTTTGCCATGATTAACCTCTCTTTGCTTTCTGGTTGGCTAGGAATTTCTTAAATCCGTGCTCGCCAAACCAGTAGCTGATAATGCCTTGAACTTTGTTTCCAGTAACTGTGGCACCGGCTAGGCCGTCAATGGTGTTATTTGCGTCAGCAGCGTTTGGATCGAAGCTGCCATTTTTAACGATTTTTAAAGCTAAATCGCCAGAGTCGTTTAGCAACTCCTTGCCAGTCCATTGTGCTTTCCAGCGTGGATTGTCTACTTCGGCACCGAGCCCTGGGGTTTCAGCATGCTGATAAAAAGTGAACCCTTTAACCGTCTTGCAATCGCTTCCAACCGAAATGTAACCGTACATGGGACCCCACATGCCTGCACCGCGAATTGGCAGGATAAAATCCCCATCTTTAGTAACATAGATTGCAGCATATTTAGCACGTGTGCCTATGCCGGCAACATCAAGATCTGCAGGAATAGCTTCTGAAAGTGCAGGATTGTTGACAGCTTCTTTTTGGTCGTATGTAGCGGCATCAACTGCGGTTGTATAGTCACCGTTTGCGAGATCCACTAACTTAAGTTCTACGTTGTTGGTAAAAAGCTCGTCGATATCGTCGCCATCATCTATTTGTTGTTGGAATCCAGCTGCGGCAAGAACAGTTTTGCGAATCTCAAGCTGCTTGTTGTAGCCTTCCCGATCGATGCGCACGATTGCTGCCATACAAACCAATACCGAACAGACAATGCAAAGCAGGAAAGCGACCAGAAATGTTTTTAATGTAGAATCATTAGACATGGCGCATTTTCCTTTTCTTGATGTGTGCGTTCACGACCAAACGGTCAATCAACGGAGCAGCAACGCTGCCGAATAAGATGATCATTCCAACACATTCAGGCATCATTGGGTTGAAAACTCGAACAATAACAACCAATATCCCAATTAATAGACCATATGCCCACTGCCCTTTAATGGTCATAGCTGCAGAGGAGTGATCTGTTGCTAAGAACACCATACCAAAGGCAAGTCCACCTAATACCAGGTGCCAAGCTGGGTTCATTGCAGCGGGGTCAAATAAGCACAGCAGTGAGGATATGCTGATAACGCCAATAAGAATGGACGCGATGATTCTCCATGAAGCAATTCCGCTTATGATCAAAACAGCAGCGCCAAGTAGGCATGCCAGGGCAGAGGTTTCACCCATGCTGCCTGGTATTGTGCCAAGGAAGGCAGATTGCCATGAGATGTTTTGAGCTGCCAGACTTGGTAAGCCATCTGCGAGCGCCATGGTTAGTGGAGTTGCTCCGGTGTAGCCGTCAACTGTTGTCCACACAGCGTCTCCAGACATGGAGCCGGGGTAAGCTAGTGCCAGAAAAACCCAAGCTACAAGGGCTGGACTGAGGAAGTTCATGCCAATGCCACCAAAAAGCTCCCGACCAATAACTACGCCAAAGGAAGTTGCAATAACAACCTGCCATAGAGGAATCGTAGGGGGCATTAACAGCGTGATAAGCACTGCTGTCACCAAGAAACCGGCATCAATTTTTTTGTTTCTCATTGAAGCGAAGATGGTTACCCAGATCCCTTGAGTGATTAAGGCTGTCAGCAGTACAGGAATAAAAGAAGCTGCTCCTGTCAGTAAGTTGGCGAAGATAGAATTGCTATTGCTTAATGCAGGTAAACTGTCAATTTTACCTGCTGCCAACATTTGGTTCAGAGTAAGGTTTTCCTGAAAGCCAGTGTTCCACATGGCCATCATTATGCACGGCAGCAACGCCAGTATGATGATGCTCATGACTCTTTTGTGGTTTATGCTGTCGCGTACGTGAACGGAACCGGTGGTTACGTCCGCAGGTGAATACAGGGTAGTGTCAATTGCTTCGTGCAGGGCGGAGTATTTTTCCCACTTACCACCCTTCTCAAAGTGAGGTTTTAAATCGTCGAGTAATTTCACGGCTGTTATCCCTCTTTCTCGATGGTGGTGAGTGCTTCACGCAACATAACGCCGAAGTCATTTTTGCCAGAGCAAACATATGTACATAGAGCCAGATCTTCTTCGTCCAGTTCCATGCAACCCAACGCTTGGGCTTCATCGGTATCGTTTGCAGCGAGACTGCGCAACAGATAGTTTGGTAATACATCTAGGGGCATCACCTTTTCAAAAGAGCCGATGGGTAAAATGTTACCCTTACGACCATTTTGACTGGTGTGCATTGGAGCGCTAGGTCCACCGGTAAATGCTGACAAGAAAGCTCGCTTAACGGAGAACTTATCTGCACCAGCTGTCAAAGATGTCAGAAGCTCGCGCTCATTTTTTTCGGGCAGAACCGAAACCTGAACGTGGAAGCGTCCCAGGAATGCCATGGGACCAGCAGCAGTTGTGCCGTTTAGTACCGAGCCGGAAACGATGCGCTGGCTGCCAGCGTTTAACTCGTTTGCAGTAAGTTCATCTAATGCAGCTCCTACACGAGTACGTATCAGTCGAGGTTGTTTGACCCCAGGACCGCCAAGTGCAACAATTCTTTCAACCGGAATTTTGCCGGTGGTAAAGAATTTACCGTAAGCGATAACATCCTGGTAGCCTATAGACCATACAGATTTGTTTTCATTTACGGGGTCAAGGAAGTGGATGTGGGTTCCAGCCAAACCGGCAGGGTGCGGACCTTCAAACTCTTCGCATGTAGTTCCTGCAACTTTGGGGAGCACTACATTTGGCTTTTGGCAGACGAAAACATTGCCATCGGTCAAGCGGGTTAACACTTTAAGGCCGTTAGTAAAAGCTTGTTCCTCTTCTTTGATGATGATTTCAGCTTTGGCTGATAATGGATTAGTATCCATTGCGGTTACAAAGATAGAAGCTGGTGTGCTGTCGATAGCAGGTGCTTTGCTGAATGGACGGGTGCGCAGGGCAGTCCATAATCCAGAATCTACGAGGTTGGTTACCACTTTATCTTTGGCCAAATCCTCAAGCTCTGCTTCTTTGTAGGCGGCGAATTTTTCGCTGTCGTTGCCACTTAGTTCGATAACAACCGATTGTAGTACTCGGCGTGCGCCGCGATTTACCGCAACAACCTTACCACAACCTGGTGCGGTGTATTTTACGCCCTCGGTTTTTTTGTCAACAAAAAGCAGTTGCCCAAGTTTTACCTTGTCTCCCACTTTAACTTTCATACCCGGCTTCATGCCGACATAATCTGGGCCGAGAACCGCGACGTTCTTAACGGCCGACCCGTCATAAATTCTCTGTTCGGGGCTGCCGGTGATCGGCAAGTCCAAGCCCTTGTTGATTTTGATCATTTCAATGCACTTTCTAAAAAGGGTTGAGAATCAATCTTTGTTCAACTTTGCTTAATTGCACTTCTGCTTGTCAGAAGCGGTGGGCAAAATAGACGCAGTTGATTTTACCGTTAATGCCTATGCAGGGTCCTGCACGAACTGTTGTAAATTTCATTTTAATACATACCTCCCCTTTCGAATAAAAATCACAAGCCTGTTTCGAGAGATCTCAAAAACAATATAGGCACAATACAAAACAAGGTGAATAAAACAAACTTACTCACGCAATAACCACAGAAAAATTGTATACTGTATAATACTAATGCAACAGCTACTATTACGCTGTAATGGGCTTGTGTGTCAATAGTGGATGATGAAAAAAGGGTGACAAATTGGGTTTTTAGGCAGGGTAAACCAATGGTAGGCAAAAAATGAGTTGTTTTTTTCTTGTTGCGAAAAAACGTATATAAAATCTATACATCTGGTCTTTGTTTGGAGAGATTGACTTTTGATAACTCGTCAATGAAGGAACGAATAGCGAACAAGTCGGCAATTTTTAGTGAGGCAAATTGAAGACCGAAACCGGCAGGTACATCCGGGCGTACTGGTTTAACTATGTCGTTGTGCCAAGTAACTACCCCCTGACAAATTATTGGTTCATCAGCTGTTTGAATGTCGAGTTGAATATGGATGGCGCTATCCAGAGGTGGCGCAGTATTGGAGGCAATAAAAACGCCACCGGTACTTAGGTTGAAGGCGCAGGCGGTGTGCAGCTCCTGCGGATCAATGCCAAAATGGATTAACAGGCTGGTTTGTTGTCTTTGGAAGGCCCGTGCAGCTAAACCAAGGGTACGTCGTGCTGAGGCGAGAAACATGTGGGGAGTTACTGGGGTAAACAACATATCGGCTGGACGCTCATGTTGCATATGTTTCAGCTCTCTGAGCTTGGCACTGTCGACAATGACCACCACAGGAATTTCGCTGATGCGATTGTCCTCTTTGAGCAGGCGATAACAGGTGTAGTCTTCGTTGGTTGAGGCTGGGCACAGAAAAATAATATCCGGCTTTTGAGTGCGGGCAATATCCAGAAAGTTAGAGGCATCGGTGCTGCTGAGAATTGTAAATCCCTCGCGCTCGGAAAAATTGATGTCGAGGGAGAGCATATCCTCTGCTTTTGCAGAGATAAGGATAGTGTTTCTGTTCATGACCCCTTCCCCTCTTTTTCCCGATTAATGATCACCCTACAAGATATTACACAGCTTCAGCATAGCTGCATAATGATGGATTGTGCAACCTATTTAATTATTCTGCCACGCTCTCACGTAAGTTATCTACAATCGCAATCCCTTCGAGTACGTATGGATCTTTTTTAACTTTTTTACGCCAGTCTTTTTTGTCTTTATCGGATTTACCATTGGTGATTGATTGCTCGTCCAGTTTTTCCCCGTCGAGAAGATCTTTACGTTCAGCGATAATGTCTTTCAGCGTGATGCTGCGTTTGCTGTGTTCGATCCGATTTTTGGTTTTTTGTGCCAGTTCGAGGATGCGTTGCATCTTTTTGTTATCAGCTATTCGCAGTGCACTTTGTTTGCTTAACTCTTTGAGGGGCAATTTGCTGCCAAGCGGTTGGTATTTGCACTTTGAGATTGTGTCCCATGGCATGGAGTAGTCGATATATCGTTCACCGCTTTTTATTGCTTTGAAGCGGTCCGGCAATACGATATCGGAGTGGATGCCACGATATTGGGTGGACGCACCGCTGATCCGGTAGAATTTTTGCACTGTTATTTTCAGTGCTCCCATGGGTTTGAATTTGTCCAAACGGCGAAGTGGTGTTTCACGGTCAATGTCAATAACCGCTTGAACCGTGCCTTTGCCATGGGTATGTTCACTGCCGACAACTATGGCACGGCGGTAATCTTGCAAGGCTCCTGCTAATATCTCTGAGGCTGAAGCACTGAATTTATTGACTAGAATTACCAGCGGGCCAGCATACTCTAGCGCTCGGTCGTGGTCGGCAAGTACTTCAATCTTTCCGCTGCTGTCCTTGATCTGGACTACCGGACCTTCTTTAATGAACAGACCGGTGGTATCTACAGCATCGGTGAGGGAGCCGCCTCCGTTGTTGCGCAGGTCGATGATAAGCCCTTGAATCTGTTCTTTCTTTAGCTTTTTAAGCTCAGCCTTGGTGTCTTTGGTGACATTGCGTGCTGATGCACTTTTATTTTTAAAGTCGCGGTAGAAAGTCGGTATGCGTAAATATCCGTATTTGTGTCCATCTTTTGATGTTACTACCATCGATTTTACGAAGGTGTCTTTGATCTGAATCACTGCTCGAATAATTGGAATGATACGGCGAGTTCCGTCCGGTTTTTTTATGTGCAGCAGTACTTTGCTTCCTTTGGGTCCTCGTATCAACTTGACCGCATCGCGGATGCGGGCGTCGGTGATATCAACAGGATCGTCGTCAGCTTGAGCAACTTTGAGGATAGTGTCCTCACTTTCAAGTTCACCTTGTTTTTCAGCCGCACCGCCTGGTATTAAATTAACCACCTTGATGTAACCATCCTCTTCACGTAGCAGCGCGCCAATCCCTTCTAGGGAGCCGCGCATATGGATGTCAAAATCTTCTTTTTCTTCCGGTGGAAGATACATGCTGTGTGGATCGTAGGCGCGAGATATGGCGTTTAGGTAACGTTCAAAATGTTCCTCTTTTTTTTCCTGGAGCATGCGCTTGAGCAGATGGATATAGCGTTTGCGGACTTTCTCTATGGCCTTTTGATGTAACTGCTTGTCGTTTAAGTGTTGTTTCTTCTTCGCGGTAGTTTTTTTTACCTTTTCGTTTTCCCCAGGTTTTTTCTCTTGCTCTTCTTTTAGGTCCAGATAGCGATTGATTACCTGATATTTTAAGGTTTTGCGCCAGCGTTCACGTAGTTGTTTGTCGCTGGTGCAGAACTTCAGTTTTTTGTTGTCAGTTTCCAGCTGTTCTTTGGCATTTAGGTCGAAAGGTTGATCCAAAATAGATAAAATCATTTTTTTAACGATTGGTATACGCTGGCTCATTATTTCGCAGCTGTAGATGGGCAGATGGATTTTGCCCCGCCGGATCTCATTGTCCAGATAGTTTTCATAGGCTGCCAACATCTGAACATCAGTTTTCAATAAAAATCGTTTTTGGGCATCAAGCTGTTTAATGTAAAGGTCAAAAGCCGCAGTAGACAGTTCATCATTGAGGCGTTTGTGGCTGTAGTGGTAGTGCATTAGATCCTGGCTGATAATATAGCCGAGAACTTTAGCGCGATCGGGGTCGAAAGGGTGTTCAATTGTTGATTGGGCATAATTAGTGATCGGACACGCCAGTGTCAGACTGAGGACGATAAAAATTATTATGCTCAATTTGATTGAGATAGATTGTGCCGGGAAATGCCGAGTGTGCCAATTAAACATAGGATTTTATTTAGTCCTTTTAGACAGGTAAAGTTGTAATTTGTACAATGGTGGATTAGTGTAACCAGTATATATAAACTAGTTATGGTGGCTAACTCCAGCATAAACTGGAATGAATTTTGAAAAAGTTGTTATTCGATTCCTACCATTTTATTTAGTTTTTGCCAGACTAGCCTTTAATCCGTTTAGGTCTTAGCTTTTTTGCTGAAAAAAGTTTTTAATTTCCCTTTGTATCTGCTGTGCTGGCGCGGTGACAAGTTGCGCCGGAGGTAACGATTTTAAAAATGATCTGCCGTAGCCTTTGCTGACAACGCGTTGATCGAGAATGAGAACAACGCCGCGATCGTCTCGGTGGCGGATTAATCGACCAAAACCTTGTTTTAATCGGATGATGGCTTGTGGGACAGTGTATTGGTTGAAGGAATTTCCGCCGTGCCGTTCTATCGCAGCACAGCGGGCAATTTGTATCGGTTCAGTGGGGACTCGAAAGGGGAGGCGGGTTATGATTACTTGCTCCAGGGCCTTTCCCGGGACATCAACTCCTTCCCAAAAAGAGTCGGTAGCAAACAGGATGTTGCCGTCGCCATGTTTAAATTGATTAAGCAATTGGTGGCGGGCTATTTGTCCTTGGCGCAGGCAGTTGAATCCGCGTGCGTTGAAGGCTGCGTCTAGTTGATTATACAGTTGGCGTAAAAGTGAATAGGCGGTAAATAGTACAAAGGTTCGCCCTCCGGCGGCAGTTGCCGCCAATTCGATTTGCTCCATAAGCATTTCGGCGTAATCTTCGTGGTTGGGGGCAGCAATGTCAGTAGGTATAGCAATCAGTGCCTGATTAGCAAAATCGAAGGGGGATTCTAACTGTATTTCAGTGCGGCGCTCAATTGGGCACAACTCTAGACCACTGCGTTTGTTGAAGAAGTTAAAGCTGTGGCTAGTTGTGAGTGTAGCGCTGGTCATGACAACGGTGCGAAAGCGCTGATAGATTGCCTGTTTCATTGTTGCGGCTACAT
Source organism: Desulfobacteraceae bacterium 4572_35.1 (assembly GCA_002084705.1). Lineage (GTDB taxonomy): Bacteria > Desulfobacterota > Desulfuromonadia > Desulfuromonadales > Desulfuromonadaceae > Desulfuromonas. Next base: position 43,408 of record NBLX01000008.1, on the reverse strand, counting down.
CAATTGGCGCGCTGTTTAGCCACATGGTGGTTGTCTGTCGACGATGACTGTTGCTGGTGGTGCTGTCAATCCAGTTGCATGCTTGTTCGTCAAGAGACAAAAAAGTATTCAGGTCGCAGCCAAGACCGGCAAGGCGTTCGCTTAGCCCTTTAATGTCAGTTAGTTGAGGGGCAAGTTGATCTGCTAGTTTTTCTGGCAACAGTTGTTCGCATTGTTTGCCCAACTGTTCCAGATTCTTGGCTAAATTTATGCACTCATGCACCAATGGTGACAGCCCTTGCTGTAGCAGTGTCCAACGTGGTGTCTGCCCTTGATCGGCGGTTATGTGCCAGCAGAAATTGTTGCTGTTATAGCCTGTTTTTGTGCTGTGTTTTTCCTGTATGTTTTTAAATTGATCGTCAAATTGCTTGTGACTGTGGTCGCGTAAACAGCGGCAAGCTGAGATCAACTCCTCTACCCGTTGATAGATGGTGTCATACACGGTACTGGCACTATCGGGTAACTCTTTGGCTATGGTGCTGAGCAGTCGGGGCAGGTGTCCGCGTTCCGGTTTGCGGGGATGACTGAGGCGGTTGACAATGCGGGCAAAGCTGTAGTTGCTGATGCGGATGGAAAAATTACGGGTGGCAGCTTCCTCAAGGTGGTGCGCTTCGTCGAGCACAATGCGGCTATATGGAGGTAATACCGCTGCTGCAGAGTAGTTGTCAGTTTGCATTCTGACAGCGAGATCGGACAATAACAGGGAGTGGTTGACGATCAACAGGTCGGCGTGGGCGGCTTTTCGTCTAGCTTTGTGAAAAAAACAGCGGCTGTAGCTGGGGCAACGTGTACGCGGACACTGATCCATTTCGCAACATACCTCACTCCAGATGTTGATGCTGGGTGGGATATTGAGCTCATCCTTGCTGCCGGCTTTGGTAGTTAAAGACCATGCGCGTAGTGCTTCCAGTTCACCGTTGTTGTCGCTGTTGAATAGATCCGGTTCATGGTAAGCATTGTCGAGACGGCGCAGGCACAAATAGTTGCTGCGACCCTTGACCAGTACGGCGAGAAAATCATCTGAAATAACTTTTTGCAATATGGGTAGATCGTGGCGTAACAACTGTTCTTGTAGGTTAATGGTGTTGGTTGAGATGACAATGGTTTCTTCGTGGCGTAGTGACCACATAATTGTGGGGATAAGGTAAGCTAAACTTTTACCTGTGCCGGTGCCAGCTTCGATGGTAGCCAGACTGTCATTATTAAATGCTGCAGTGACAGCTTGCGCCATGTGTAGTTGCTCTGGGCGCTCTTCGTGATTGTCCAGCAGTTTTGCCAGTGGTCCATTGGCGGCGAGCATCGCAGTAACTTGATTGGGGTCGAGGTATTGCGGCTCTGGTGCTGGGGATGCATCTGTCACCTTGTAGACGTTTTCAACAGTGTTGTCCACAATGTGAAAGCCGATCCCACGTTCACCGAGAGTCGCTGCAACATTCAGGTCTGCGGCAGAAGGGGTTAAATCGCCCGATGGGTGGTTGTGGATAACCGTGTCACCACTGTGGCAGCGGCTGGCAATCGCTGGTACAGCTTGTTTGTTGCCGCGTGCAAGAACGGTTACGCTCCAGATGTTGAGGTTGTTGTCGGTGTGGCCGAGAAAAAATATTTCGTTGCCAGCACTGAGTTCAATGGCCTCGCGCATGGAGAAGATGGTGCTGGGGGAGTATGAGTTCATTGTTTGTTGTATTCTGTAGTTAACTGTAATTTTCGCGGATGAAGTATGCAGTGTAGCATTGAAAAGTTAAGGTTGTATCTACAAAATAATTAAGAACGAAAATTGTTCAGTTGCTAATGCTTGACGCAGTCGAACAATGGTTTTAGTATTTCTTGGCTAAATTTGAACTGATGGAACGGAAGATTGATTTGTATGGTGCGCGTTTGTGCGCAGTTGATATTTGGGCTCGTAAATTCGGGCGAGGAGCAACGATAAAAATATGTATACCGAAAAAGTGATGGATCATTTTTCTAATCCGAGAAATGTTGGTACGATGGAGAATCCTAATGTGGTGGTTAAGGTTGGTGACCCAGGCTGTGGTGATGCCGTTTTGATTTTTATGCAGATCAAAGACAATGTGATTAGCGATGTAAAATACAAAGTTTATGGGTGTGGTGCGGCCATTGCGACTACATCTATGGCCAGCACAATGATTAAGGGGAAAACGTTGGAGGAAGCTCTTGAGGTGACGGATGAAAAGGTTGCTGATGCCCTGGGTGGATTGCCTGAGGTCAAGATGCATTGTTCTAATCTTGCTGCTACGGCTATTAGGGCTGCGGTTACCCGTTACCTTACTCCGCCAGAAAAGGAGAAGTGTGATTAGTGTCGTGGTCTTTTCTGAGTTGTGTGCATAGTTGCCAAGTATTTTTTTGATGACTACATTGTAATTAATTATTGTAAATTGTTGAGGGAAAAATGCTGTTTTTCCCTGGAATTGAAGTTGTGTAAAAGGGAAGACTGGTGTGCTGTCTGGAGGAAAATCTGGAGAAATTTTGGTGTTATTTTAACCGATTTTTTTTGCGAAAAATTAGTATAACTTCCTGTAGTTAAAGGGATAAATGGTGTTTTGGTTGCATACTGTATACTATATTTTCCCCTTGACAAAGACGTCTTTTTAACTTAACTTGCTCGACGCTGAAATGAGTAGAATGTGCCGTTTTAACGACATGAATTAACCCTGTTTGGAGGAACCGTTCCATGCTTGAGAGTTATCTACCGATACTCGTCCTCATAATCATCGCTCTGTTGTTTGCTTTGGGCTCGGTGACTTTTTCATTCTTGATTGGTCCTAAAAAACCGAGTGCCATAAAATTAGCGCCCTATGAGTGTGGTATGCCACTTGTCGGAACCGCACGTGAGCGGGTTTCGGTCAAATTTTACATTGTGGCGATGTTGTTTATTCTGTTTGACATTGAGACAGTCTTTCTCTACCCCTGGGCAGTTGTCTTTAAGAAACTGGGGATGTTTGGTTTTGTGGAGATGGGTGTCTTTGTCGTGATCTTGCTGGTAGGTTACGTTTATGTTTGGAAAAAAGGAGCGCTGGAATGGGAGTAACGCAAGGAGCTGAAAAAGCCTCTGGGGCTGAATATAGCAAAGTCTTGGGCAATAATGTCTTGACTACGTCTTTAGACCTTGTAGTTAACTGGTCTCGTTCTCGTTCGCTGTGGCCGATGACCTTTGGTCTTGCTTGTTGTGCTATTGAGATGATGGCTACAGGTGCGGCACGATTTGACCTTGACCGAATGGGGGTTTTGTTCCGTGCTTCACCACGGCAGGCCGATGTGATAATTATTGCCGGAACGGTAACACATAAGATGCTGCCGGTTATCAAGGTTGTATATGAGCAGATGCCAGAGCCTAAGTACGTTGTTGCTATGGGGGCGTGTGCTTCCTCTGGTGGCGTATTTGATACCTACAGTGTGGTGCAAGGGATTGATCAAGAGTTGCCTGTTGATGTTTATGTGCCGGGTTGTCCTCCTCGCCCCGAGGCGTTGTTGTACGGCTTGATTAAGTTGCAGGAGAAGATTATGCGAGAGCGTAATACTTTTGGTGCAGCTATTGGTGCAGGGGACGTTATTCCAGGTTAGTAATGTCATTCACTTAGTAACTGACAAATAGGGAAAATGAGTATGAGTCAAGCTGTTGTAGCAAAGCTGAGGGAGGCCTTCTCTGCTGATGTTCTTGATGTAAAAGAGTATCGTGGTGAGGTTACCGTTACGGTGAAGAAGGAGGAGATTGTTGCCATTTGCCAATTCCTTAAGGATGAAGCCGGGTATAATTTCCTGTGTGATCTGTGCGGAGTTGACTATTTGGGCCAGCAACCACGTTTTATGGTGGTTTATAATCTGTACAACATCACAACTAAAGAGCGTTTGCGGGTCAAGGTTCCGGTTGAGGAAGAAAATCCAAGAGTTGATACGGTTAGCACTGTTTGGAGTACAGCTAATTGGCCTGAGCGTGAATGTTGGGACCTGATGGGTATCTCTTTCAATAATCATCCCGATTTGCGCCGGATATTGATGGCTGAAGGTTGGGTTGGTCATCCGTTGCGTAAGGATTATCCGTTGCAGGGGCCAGATCGTGAGCCGTACCAAGGTCGACTTTCTTAACTTTAATAGCGCAGATATAAATAACGAGGCTTGAAATGGCTAAAAAAGAGACGATGACAATAAATATGGGGCCACAGCATCCATCGACCCACGGTGTGTTGCAGTTGGTTCTTGAACTTGACGGTGAGACAGTCGTTAACGCTGTACCCCATATTGGTTTTCTCCATCGTGGAGTAGAAAAGTTGGCGGAAAATCGCAGCTACCATCGCGCACTTCCTCTGACCGATCGCCTTGATTATCTGGCACCGATGAGTAATAACTTAGGTTATGTCCTGACGGTTGAGAAGTTGCTTGGAATTACCGATCAAATTCCGGAACGTGCCAAGGTGGTTCGCGTGATGATGGCTGAGTTGACCCGTATTAAGAGTCACTTGGTGTGGCTGGCAACCCACGCTTTGGATATAGGAGCGATGACTGTGTTTCTGTATTGCTTCCGTGAGCGTGAGCAGATTATGGACATGTACGAGAAGTTGTCTGGGGCGCGGATGACATCTAACTACTTCCGTGTCGGTGGTCTCTCTCTCGATTTGCCGGAAGGTTTTGTAGATGATGTGACCAGTTTTATTGATGACATGCCTGGACATTTAGATACCTACGAGGGTTTGTTGACTGGCAATAAAATTTGGCAGAAACGTACAGTTGGTGTTGCTCCAATTAGCGCCGAGGATGCTATTGATATCGGACTTACCGGTCCGGCATTGCGTGGAAGTGGTGTGGACTGGGATTTGCGCCGTGATAATCCTTATTCAGGATATGAAGATTATGATTTTGAAGTTATCACACGTGATGGTTGTGATACTTTTGATCGTTATAAAAACCGTCTGGATGAGATGCGTGAATCCTGCAAGATCATTCGTCAGGCGGTCGATAAGCTGCAACCCGGTCCGATTCTGGCAGATGTTCCTGATGTTTGTTTGCCACCTAAAAAAGATGTTGTTAACTCCATTGAGGGGTTGATACACCAGTTTAAAATTATCACTGAGGGCTTCAAGCCGGAACCTGGTGAGGTATACCAAGGTGTAGAAGCTCCTAAAGGTGAACTCGGATACTATATGATCTCCGATGGTAGTGCGAATCCCTTCCGTATGAAAATTCGGCCACCATCTTTTGTTAATCTACAAGCATTGCCGAAGATGGTTGAGGGCAAGCTACTTGCTGATGTTATTGCTGCTATCGGTACTCTAGATATTGTTCTTGGAGAGATTGACCGTTAGTATTAGTGTCGATAAACAGTGATGCGCCGTTTGTGGCCGTATCTTAAGTCTCCTGCCAATGTAATTAAGGTGGGAATAGAGAAGAAGGAAAGAGGAAAATCATGCCTGAAATGCTTAGCCTCTCGAATGACCCGATACTGTTTTTGAGTTTAATGCTTGCGAAAATTCTTGCGGTATTTATTGTGGTTATTTTGATCGTTGCCTATGCAACTTATGCCGAGCGCAAGATTATCGGTCGGATGCAGACTCGACTTGGACCCACGATGACTGGTCCCTTAGGATTGCTCCAGCCCATCGCAGATGGTTTGAAGTTGTTTTTCAAGGAAGATATTATTCCCGCCCAGTCGAGTAAATTGGCTTTTTTGCTGGCGCCGATGATGATTTTAGTGCCCGCATTCATTACCGTTGCAGTTATCCCTTTTGGTGGTGATGTCGTTATTAAGGGTTTTGCCGTTCCGTTGCAGATAACTGATCTAAATATCGGCATATTATACATTCTGGCTATGGCTGGTTTGGGTGTATACGGTATTGTTTTGGCTGGTTGGGCATCAAATAGCAAATATTCGCTGCTTGGTGGGATTAGGTCTGCTGCACAGGTTATATCCTATGAGCTTGCCGCTGGTCTTGCCATTATAGCGGTTTTTATGCTGTCTGGTACCCTGAGCCTGCGCGGTATTGTTGCTGCGCAGTCGGGATCAGTTCTGGACTGGTACATTTTTTCACAGCCGTTGGCCTTCTGTCTGTTTGTGATCACCTCATTAGCGGAGATCAATCGGACCCCGTTTGATTTGCCTGAGGCGGAAACTGAGCTTGTTTCTGGTTTTTGTACTGAATATTCATCTATGAAGTACGCTTTGTTCTTCATGGCTGAGTACGCCAATATGATCGTTGTATCAGCAATTACTGCGACACTGTTTCTGGGTGGCCCGGCAGGACCTTTTGCTGGTCCGATTAATCTGTTGCTTAAAGTATTCTTCTTTATGTTCCTGTTTATTTGGATTCGTGCCACGTTTCCTCGGGTACGATATGATCAACTTATGTTTATGGGATGGAAGGTGTTCTTGCCTTTAGCATTGTTGAATATTGTTATAACCGGTGCAGTTGTTGTTTTTCTTTAAAGATGTAGTAACCCCTGTACAAAGGATCAACCCATGATTAAAGAGTTAATTCAGGGCCTTAGCATAACGGCAAAACATCTCTTGCCAGGCAATTCGACAACTGTTGAATATCCTAAGCAGAGATTGGAGACCTCCGAGCGGTTCCGTGGTTTACATCATTTGGTATTGGAGCACGATCGGGAGAAGTGTGTTGCTTGTTATTTGTGCCCAACGGTATGTCCAGCAAAATGTATTACAATTGAAGCAGGTGAGGATAAAAATGGTAAAAAATATCCCACAGTGTATCAGATAGACATGCTGCGTTGTATCTTCTGCGGTTATTGTGTTGAGGCATGCCCCCTTGAAGCTATCGAGATGACCGGCGAGTATGAATTGGCTAATTATAAGCGTGAAGACTTCTGCTTCACCAAGGAGCGCTTGCTCAAATAGTCGGGATAGGAGACACACCCATGGAAATATTGCAGTTGCTATTCTTTTATCTTGTCGCCTTTGTCACAATTGTTTCGGGACTCTGTGTTGTATTGTGCAAGAACCCGATCAATAGTGCTATTTCGTTAGTTATGACATTTTTCTGTCTGGCGATTTTTTATGTAACCTTGCATGCTCCCTTTATGGCAGCAATACAAATAATGGTTTATGCCGGTGCCATCATGGTTTTGATCATCTTTGTAATGATGTTGCTCAATCAAGGTGCTGAGGTAGTTGCACGTTGCCGACATGCGGTAGTTGGAGCAGTTGTCGCTGCTGGTATTATGATGTTGCAGGTGCTGGTTACCCTAAAGCATGGTGACGTCAGTGGGGTGGTTGGCCCCGTAAATAGTGCGATGATTGAGGAGGTTGGGCATACTGAACTGATTGGTCAGGCTTTATTTACCGACTTTCTGTTTCCGTTTGAAATAGCTTCGATTCTGCTCTTGGTTGCCATAGTCGGTGCCGTTGTACTGGCGAAGCGAGAAGTATAAATTCTGAGGACAGGGGATTTAACATGATTACAATCACTCACTATATGGCAGTAAGTGCCATTTTGTTTTCAATTGGCACCATTGGTGTGCTAACTCGCAGGAATGCCATAGTAATTTTTATGTGCGTTGAGTTGATGTTGAATGCGGTTAATCTCACTTTTATCGCACTTTCAAGTCATCTCGGTAATATGGATGGTCAGGTTTTCGTGTTTTTCATTATGACTGTTGCTGCTGCTGAAGCTGCAGTGGGCCTGGCGCTTATGATCGCATTCTTCCGTAACGGTGATTCCGTAGACGTTGAGGACTTCAGCCTGTTGAAATGGTAACTTCTTCAGGGCTGTCGAAGATTCAGTCCGCTTAGAGGAGATGTAGATGTACGATAAATTATGGCTCATACCGCTGTTCCCCTTTATAGGTTTTTTGATCAACGGTTTGTTGGGCAAAAGAATTAAAAATGAAAAGGTGATTGGGTCTATTGCAACCTTGTCAATCTTCTGTTCATTTTTAGTGTCCTGTCACTATTTTTTGCAATTACTTGGTGATGACCAGAAGGTGCACGAAGTAATTATAACCAGTTGGATTACAGCTGGGCCATTGCATGTAAATTGGGGTTTTCTCCTCGATCCTTTGTCTGGCCTGATGATGATGAATGTCAGCGGTTTAGCTACGTTGATTACGTTGTATTCTATCGGTTATATGCACGGTGAAGAGGGTTATTTCCGTTTCTTTTCATACATGAACCTGTTTGCTTTTGCTATGTTGATGCTGGTTTTAGGCAACAACGCATTGGTAATGTTTGTTGGTTGGGAGGGTGTTGGTCTGTGCTCATACCTGCTCATCGGCTACTATTACGAGAAGCAGAGTGCTAGCGATGCCGGTAAAAAAGCGTTTGTTGTTAACCGTGTTGGTGACTTCGGTTTCTTGCTGGGTCTGTTTACTCTGTTCTGGTCTCTTGGGCAAAAAGGGGTGTGGACAATTAACTTTACTGAGATCGCTGCCAGTACTCAATTGTTGGAAAACGGTGGTTTAATAGTTACTATTATTACCCTGTGCTTCTTCCTTGGCGCTACTGGTAAGTCAGCTCAGATTCCACTGTATACTTGGTTGCCCGATGCTATGGAAGGTCCGACCCCTGTTTCTGCCCTGATCCATGCGGCGACAATGGTTACTGCTGGTGTATATATGATTGCACGGATGAATGGGCTGTTCGCCATGGCGCCGGATACTATGATGGTTGTCGCCATCGTGGGTGCGTCAACAGCGTTATTTGCTGCTACAATTGGGCTGGCTCAAAATGATATTAAGCGTGTGCTGGCGTATTCAACGGTCTCACAGCTGGGTTATATGTTCTTGGCTATGGGTGTCGGCGCATTTAGCGCAGGTATTTTTCATCTCCTTACCCACGCTTTCTTTAAGGCTTGTCTGTTCCTCGGTTCCGGCTCGGTAATTCATGGTATGCACCATGCTTTTCACCATGCCCATATACATGATGATCCACAGGATATGCGTAACATGGGTGGTTTGCGTAAGAAAATGCCGATCACTTTTATTACTTTCTTGCTGTCAACCCTGGCAATATCAGGTATTCCGTTTTTCTCTGGGTTTTTCTCCAAGGACGAGATTCTGTGGTGGTCCTTCGCATCGACTCGTGGTCATTGGGTATTGTGGCTGATGGGTGCTGTAGCGGCATTGATGACGGCGTTCTATATGTTCCGTTTGGTATTCATGACATTCTTTGGTGAGCAAAAAACAGATGCTCGCGCTAAAGATCACATCCCCGAATCTCCGCTGGTTATCACTTTCCCTCTGATGGTGCTGGCTGCCTTGGCTACAATTGGTGGTTTCTTGGGGGTTCCGCATGTGTTAGGAAAACTTTTCGGTCATGTGCCAAACCTGATCGAGCATTTTCTTGATCCGGTATTTGAGCATACCCAACATTTACATCAGCTTCATGCCCATGGTACAGCAGCAACTGAATTCTCGTTTATGGGAGTTTCAGTGGGTATCGCTGTTGTGGGTATCGGTGTGGCATGGATAATGTACTGTAAAAACCCACAGCTACCAGGAAAACTTGTTGCGGTATTCCCTAAATTACACCGTGCTGTTTTTAATAAATGGTATATCGATGAGTTTTATGATGCATTGATTGTTAACCCGACTAAGCGTGCCGGTACTGTGTTGTGGCAAATTTTCGACGCTCGTTTTGTCGACGGTATTGTCAATGGTGTAGCATGGACGGTTAAGGGTGTCGGTAAGACTCTACGCTACACACAGAGTGGTTATACACACAACTATGCAATGTCGATGGTAATTGGTGTCGTAGCCATCATTGCTGTCTACGTATTTAATTGATGATAGCTGTGAATAAGACCTTATATACAAGGAGCAACTTCTAATGTCAGAACATCTTCTCAGCTTGATGACATTCTTCCCCATTTTAGGCATGCTAATCGTTATGATGTTGCCTAAAAATAATGGTGGATTGCTTAAAGGTGCTGCGCTGGTATTCTCTTTGATTACCTTCGTCATTAGCATTCCTTTGGCTCTTGATCCGGTGTTCAAAACTTCCGGAGGCATGCACTACACTGAATTTGCAGAATGGATCAGTGTTGGTAACTATTTTCACATGAACTATAGTGTTGGTATTGACGGAATCAGTTTATGGCTGGTCATGTTAACCACCTTCATTATGCCTATCGCTATTTTGTCTACCTGGCAGGCAGTCAATACCAACGTTAAAGGCTACATGGCGTTAATATTGCTGCTCGAAACGGCTATGCTGGGTGCGTTTATCTCTCTGGATCTGTTCCTGTTCTATATTTTCTGGGAATTGATGTTGATCCCGATGTATTTTATGATCGGAATCTGGGGTGGGGCGAACCGAATTTATGCAGCGGTTAAATTCTTCATCTATACGGCGGTTGGCTCCCTGTTGATGTTGGTGGCCATCATGTTCATTTATTATGCTGCGGTAAAATCCGGCATGAACATCAGTGGTTTTAATATTACCGATTTCTACCAACTATCACTTGATCCAGAGTTGCAAAAGTGGTTGTTCCTTGCCTTCGCTCTTAGCTTCGCGATTAAAGTTCCTATGTTTCCAGTTCATACCTGGTTGCCAGATGCTCATACCGAAGCACCAACTGCCGGTTCAGTAATTTTGGCAGCTGAATACGGTTGGTGTCAGCGGTGCAGTGCTGCAAATGATCAACCATGGTATCTCTACTGGGGCGCTGTTCCTCATTGTTGGCTTTATATATGAACGACGTCACACTCGCCTGATTAAGGATTTCGGTGGCTTGTCTAAACAGATGCCTGTTTATGCGACGGTCTTCATGATTATTACTCTGTCCTCCATCGGCGTACCTGGAACTAACGGTTTTGTTGGTGAGTTTATGATTCTGCTGGGGGCTTTTCAGGGTGAATTACGCTGGTTCGCTGTTTTCGCAACCTCGGGTGTTATTTTTGCTGCAGTCTATATGTTGTGGATGTACCAGCGAGTTATGTTTGGAAAGTTGGATAATCCAAAGAATCAGAATCTTAAAGATCTGTCATTACGCGAGATGTGTATCATGTTGCCGCTGATGGTTTTCGTATTCTGGATTGGTGTTGCTCCAAATACTTTCCTGGAAAAAATGAATCCCGCTGTAGATCAGATTATTCAGCAGATAACTAGAGAAAAAACTCCGGTATATACATCTGTAGTTCCTGCTGCTGTTCATGAAGCAGCCGCGGTAACCACCGAAGTAGAAGAGCAAGCACCGTCTCATGGACTACATCACTAATTGATTGTTCTTTGCAGTGTGCTTTATAAATTGATCTTTACGTTAAACCGCTTCTAAAGGAGCATTTACATGGAAAATCTGGTGCAAACAGCCTTGCAGAATGTGAATTTTGCAGCCATCATGCCATCTGTGGTTCTGGCGTGTTTCAGCATGGGCTTGCTACTGATTGTTGCTTTCTCTCGGCGTGGAGCTACAGCTCCTGTGGCCTGGATAAGTCTGCTGGCCCTGGCTACAACTGCTTTTTCGGCATTTTACGCATGGAATCATCCCGAAGCCGGTTTTGCCGGTCATGTCGTATTGGATAATTTCGGTGTTTTCTTTACCTTTGTGGTTCTGATAGCTGCCGCATTGACGATACTGATGTCGGATGGTTATCTTAAGCGAGAGGGTTATCCGGTTGGTGAGTTTTATCCGTTAGTACTGTTCTGTACTGTTGGTGCCATGATAATGGCTACTGGTACAGATCTGATGACCATTTTCCTTGGGTTGGAAGTGCTGTCGGTATCGCTGTATATCCTTGCCGGTTTCTTCCGCGGGCAGAAACGCTCAAATGAGGCAGGTCTAAAGTACTTCCTGCTGGGTGCCTTTTCAACGGGCTTCCTTCTCTATGGTATGGCATTAATATATGGTGTTACTGGTACAACTAACTTAGTTGATATCGCTGGATTCTATGCTCAGACACCAGAAGCTGTCACAAATATAGTGTCAGTTGCTGGAATGCTGTTGATGTCTACAGGTTTTCTGTTTAAAATTGCCATTGCTCCGTTTCATATGTGGACTCCCGATGTTTATGAAGGCGCTCCAACTCCAGTGACTGCTTTTATGAGTGCTGGTCCAAAGGCAGCTGCCTTTGCCGCTTTCATGCGTATATTGTTGGTAAGTATGGGATCAATGCATGATACATGGCAGTCAACGCTGTGGGTTTTGGCTGTGTTGACCATGGTTACGGGTAACTTTATTGCCCTGAATCAGACAAACCTTAAGCGTATGTTGGCTTATTCTTCAATAGCGCATGCAGGTTATGCCTTGGTGGGCTTGGTTGCTGCTAACGAAATTGGTGTTTCAGGTGTTCTTTATTATATGTTGGCCTACACTTTCATGAATATCGGTGCTTTTGCGGTGCTGGTACTGATTGGTAAGCAAGGTGAGGACAACTTGACCCTCGATGGTTTCCGAGGCTTGGGTTATAAAAGACCTCTACTGGCAGTGTTGTTGTCGATCTGTTTGTTCTCATTGATGGGAATACCACCAACGGCAGGATTTAGTGGTAAGTTTTATATCTTTGCAGGTGCAGTTGAAGCTGGATATATCTGGCTGGCAATTCTCGGTGTGCTGAACTCAGCTGTATCTTTGTATTATTACCTGAGGGTTATGGTATTTATGTATTTTAAAGATGCAGAAGAGGAGTTTGATTGGGTTAGGCTAATGCCTGGTGCTACTATTTGTGTAGTTGTTTCGGTTATCGTTGTCCTGTATATGGGCATACTGCCGGGCAGTATCATGTCGCTAGCGCGACAGGCTCTGTTTTAATTGATGCGATAAATAAAAAGCCCCGGTTTTCGGGGCTTTTTATTCCCCTGCAATGTTTTCCCCTTCAAGAACATCGAAACTTTTCCCATCCACTTTCCGTGATCGTCTTAATCACCTAAAAAGTAGTAATTCAGTTTGTGTTGTAAATACTGGAGTTGACCCTCGCTTGGAACTCGCTGCAATTGTGAGGCGCTTTGTTCATTCAGCTAATATTGATGCAGCTTTGCTGTTTAACCATGTGAATGGTTGTAAGTGGCCAGTATTGACCAATTTGTTCTCCAGTAAAATGCGTATAAACCAGTTGGTAGGTGGGCAGACCTTTTCTTCTCTGTTCGAACTAAGTGATACTTTAGACAAGGGGATTAATAGTTTTACTCTGTTTTCAACATGGTTGCAGGGACAGGAGGATTTAGTAACAGTAGCGGGCGAATTACCAGCACAAGATGAATTGAATGGGTTGGATCAGTTGCCAGCACTGCAAGTATGGCCAAAAGATGGTGGTCATTACTTGTCAATGGCTGTGGTTATCTGCCGCGCATTGGATGGTGAAGAGCTAAGTTGTGGATTATACCGTGTTCAAGTTCATGGTAATCGATTGGCAACTATCCATTGGCGTGCCGGTTCAGATGGTGCGCGCCTATTTGCCAGTTACCAGAACGCAGGAGTTGCTATGCCGGTAACCATTGTTCTTGGTTGCGAGCCTGCCCTTACATACTCAGCCGCTTTCCCCCTGCCACCGGGGTGCAGTGAATTTAACTTCGCGGCTTTTTTACAACAACAGCCAATTATGATTCATGATTCGTCAAATTCAGATATCCCAGTTCCGGCAACAAGTGAATTTGTCCTGGAGGGAGTTGTGTCGGCAAAGCAGCAAATGTATGATGGTCCTTTCGGTAATCATCAGGGATTTTATACCGACAAGGTGTTGTGCCCGCTATTTGAATTGAAACAGCTTACTGCACGCAAGGATGCTATTTTTCCAGCTTCGATTGTTGGCCCTCCACCAAGTGAAAGCAGTGTGATTGGTGCCAGCTTTATAGATTTTATATTGCCGTTAATGCAGCGGGAAATTGAGCAGTTAGTAGATATTTATATGCCACAAGAGACAGTATATCACGGGTGTGCCCTTATTCGTCTGCGGGTTGATGCAATGATTGAGCAAGTTAAAAGTCAAATTATACAAGCGCCAATGTTTAGAAATTCTAAATTGCTGGTGTTTGTCGATGAATATATTGACGTTAAAGCTCCCGCACGTGTTTTGTGGCGGATAATGAATCAGTCCCTTAACGATGTGGTACAATTCAAAGGTGGAAAGATGGTGATTGACGCAACGAGGTGGAATAAAGGTGCGCGCAGATTGCTAAACTCTGATCCTGACACAGAGCAACTGCTCAATAAGCGCTGGGCTGAGTATGGACTAGGTTCAATGGTTGGTGATAATCAGTGAACCTGATAGTTCTTTATCCCGAAGATTATACAGAGGATGGCTGTGTGTGTATCAGCGATTATCGGCATCGATATGTGCGTGATATTCATCGTCCCCAGTTGGGAGCAAGACTTAAGGTTGGCGATGTTAACGGTATGACCGGTAGCGGTGAGGTTGTGCATATAAGTGACTCTTCGCTGACATTGAAAGTGCGTTGTACAGAAAGACCACCACAACCTCTGGAGTTAACGCTGATTATTGCCCTACCGCGACCCAAGGTGTTGCAACGGGTTTTATTGACGGCAACAACACTTGGAATAAAACGGATTTATATATGTAACAGTTGGCGAGTGGATAAAAGCTATTGGGGGTCTCCGGTATTGACTGAGCAGGGGATAAGTAGACAACTTATAACTGGACTTGAACAGGCCGGTGATACCTTGGTGCCGCAGGTGATATTGCGACCGCGGTTTAAGCCTTTTGTTGAGGATGAATTGCCGGCAATTGTCCACAACAACAATGCTTATGTTGCCCATCCGGGGACATCTCCAGTTTGCCCCTATAACCTTGGCGAAATTGCTGTGAACGACGATAAGAGACAAACGCTCATAGCTGTTGGTCCCGAGGGTGGGTTTATCCCTTACGAGTTTGAAAAGCTGGTAGGTGTCGGTTTTACCCCTGTTACCCTGGGACGGAGAATTTTGCGTGTTGAAACGGCACTGACATGGTTGGCAGCACGCATGTGAACAGATCAAAAAATTGGTGGTTATCGATAAGGATAACGTTGTTTTTAAACACAGTTTGAATTTGACAGAAAAGGGATGGCTGTATATAAGGGAGGTTAGCAGTTTAATTGCTGGAAATTTTAACCTCTCGCTATAGTCGCTATTGATATGCCAAATAAAAAAGAGAACGCTCAGGCTAATCTGGAGAATCTGTACCGGATTTTTACAATTCCCGAAGCACCAGATTCTACTTTGGGGCGTATAGATCAGGCCATTACCGATAATGCCGCTGGTTTTTTGCAAGAGCATGTAGTTGCGTTAAAACGTGAACTGGAAGAGATAGAGGGTGATTTTGCCGATTCCCATATCCCAGAGCAACCAACTTTTGTTTCAGAATATAGTAAATTTGTAACTGATAAACTGGTGGCGCAATCGGTACATACGGCATCTCCGGGATTTGTCGGACACATGACTTCGGCAATGCCATATTTCATGCTGCCGTTGACACGGATCATGACAGCTCTTAATCAGAATCTGGTTAAGGTGGAGACCTCCAAAGCCTTTACTCCGCTAGAGCGTCAAGTTTTGGCCATGCTTAACCGCCTGATCTATAACCATGATGATGATTTTTATACTCGCTGGATTCATGATAGCCAAAGTGCTTTGGGGGCATTTTGCTCTGGTGGTACCGTTGCCAATATGACGGCTTTATGGGCGGCACGTAACAAGTTGTGTGCTCCTTGTAGTGATTTCAACGGGATTGCCCAAGAGGGTTATCTCAATGCCATGCGTCATCTCGATTGCACTGGTTTGGCGGTTATGGTATCCCGGCGTGGGCATTATTCTCTTGGTAAGGTTGTTGATTTGCTCGGTATCGGGCGTGATAACCTGATTAAAGTGGACACCGATGATAACAATCGCATCGATATGCGTCATTTGCGCAATCAATGCAGTCGCGTTCAAGCAGATGGCAAGCGTATTCTGGCGCTGGTTGGGATTGCCGGTACCACCGAAACCGGAAATGTTGATCCGTTAGATGAGATGGCTGATTTGTCACAAGAACTTGGTTGCCACTTTCATGTCGACGCCGCATGGGGAGGTCCAACGTTATTTTCCGATACCCATCGTTGGCGTTTGCGTGGTATTGAGAGATCCGATTCTGTGACTATTGACGGGCATAAACAACTGTATGCACCAATGGGTGTCGGGATGGTGCTGTTTAAAGATCCCGCTGCGCTTTCGGCGATTGAACATCATGCCGCCTATATTTTACGCCATGGTTCCAAGGATCTTGGCAGCCATACCCTTGAAGGTTCACGTCCTGGTAAGGCGATGCTGGTACATGCCGGTCTCTCGATTATCGGTCGTCAGGGTTATGAGTTGCTGATCGATCAAGGGATCGCGCGTGCGCAGAACTTTGCCGATATGATTGAAGCTCATGAGGACTTTGAGCTTATTACCGAGCCAGAATTGAACATACTTACCTACAGATATAATCCAGCTTGGTTGCAGAAGGTTATCGCCAGTGCTGATGGCGATAAGGTTAATGAAATTAACGCATTGCTTAATCAGATAATTCGTATGATTCAGAAATATCAGCGCGAAGCTGGTAAGACTTTTGTCTCACGTACCACTTTGGAGCATGCCCGTTATAAAGGGACAAGCGTAACCGTTTTTCGTGTAGTGTTGGCAAATCCGTTGACCACCGAAGATATTCTTGTCAGTGTACTTAAGGAACAATGTGAATTAGCTAAGGATGAGTCATTGCAGGAGTTGTTCGATCAATTGCGTTGTATGGTTCAGGCAGCATAGATGCCGATGCTCTATGTAGGTTCTCAGGTGTTTGCTCTTTTAATTGTTGAAAAATATGATTTAATTAATGCTTACAGTATTTAATCATTGCTTGTTGCCGCAGGGGAGATAAGATGTTTCGAAACACCTTATTTGCAAAATTATTTTTGCTTCTTCTTGTGGCAGTTGCCATTATAATTCCTGGCGTCTACTATTTCACCATTCCTGCGGTTGATCGACATATTTATCAACTTGAGGAACACGCCGGTAAAACTACCCTCGATACTATTTATACTTTGCTGAGCCAGACCGAGCGCGATCTGGCTGCATGGCACAAGTATTCTATTGCCAGCCACAAACGTCAGTTGAAAGATATCGTCAATATTGCAGCTGAATCTCTGCACCTTATCTACCATAAATATGAACGGGGACAGTTAAGCTATGCCGAAGCTAAAGCGGCAGCTATTGCTCAGATTAAGGCTTTCCGCTATGGCAACAACGATTATCTGTATCTGTGTGATTATGATGCTAATTTCATTTTTCATCCAGATCCTGAACTGGACGGTATTAATTCGGCACAGCTTAAAGATATAAACGGGCAATTGATTGTCCCCCCCATGATAGCTAGGGCACGTTCGGCAGGGGCAGGTTACCACGAGTATTGGTGGAATCGCCTTGGGACCCAGCAACCCATACGCAAAATTACTTACACCCAGGATCTGCCCGAGTGGGGCTGGGTGGTTGGCTCCGGTGTCTATGTCGCAGACATTCAGCGTGATACCGAGGCCAGAAAAAATGAACTCATAGCTTTTCTGCGTGATTTTATCCGTACGGCAAAAATTGCTACCAGTGGTTACCTGTATGTTTTCGATGGTGATTTGAACATGATCATTCATCCAAACAGTAATATAGAAAAGACCAATTTTTCCGGGTTGAAAAATCCATTAACTGGGCAGTCTATTGGCCAAGAGTTGATAGCTGCCGCTGGGAACAAGGATAATAAACTGATATATCAGTGGGATAAACCTTCTGATCCGGGCAATTATAGCTACCAAAAAGTAGCTTGGGTTAGATATCTACCCGAGTACGATTACTATGTTACCTCCTCTGTATACACTGAAGATCTCAAGAGTAGTGGTAATCTTTTGGCAAAACGGTTATTCCATGTCAGCATAGCTGAGATATTTTTGATAATGGTGCTGGGTTTGTTGTTAATTTACAATGTGACAGGAGCCATTAAAAAACTGGTACAGGTGACCGATAAGATTGTCGATGGTGACTTGAGCGAACATGTTAAGATAGAGCGCAATGATGAGATTGGACAACTGGGTAACAGTTTCAACCTTATGGTTGACCGTCTTAAAGAACAGATTGATACTCTGGAGTCGCGTGTAGCAGAACGCACCGCAGCGCAAACGCAACTGGTTGCTCAGCTTGAGCAAAACAATGTTGAAACAACCATGTTGAAAGAAGCCAATGAGATGCTGCAGGAATGTCGCAATGTCGAAGAGGTTTACCGTGCAGTTCACATAATCATGCGTAAAGCTTTTCCGGCTACAAGTGGTTCCCTGTTTAGTCTAGGTTATGAAGGTCAGCGTCTAGAAGTTGTCAGCGATTGGAATTGTGAACCAGATAATCTTGGTAAAACTTTTCCCTATGATACCTGTTTTGCTATGCGTCGTGGTGGGAGTTATGTTTTTGCCAGCAATGAGGAAAAATTGCCCTGCTCCCACTTGGGTACAGATGTAGGGGTTCATACGATCTGTGTGTTGATATCCGCCTACGGTGATATCTTCGGTGTTTTGCATGTGCAGCATGAGTCTGTTTCAGAGCAGAGGTTGCAGCGGATGTTGTCTCTGATTGAAGATATTGCTGAATATACAGCCGGTGCATTGGCCAACCTGCGTTTACGTAGCAGATTGCGCCAACAATCAGTTCGCGACCCCCTGACCGGTTTGTTTAACCGCCGCTACATGGATGAGGTGCTTGCTCAAGAGGAGAGCCGAGCTGATAGAAATGCCAGCCAGGTGGGAATAATCATGATAGATGTCGATCACTTTAAAAAATTTAACGACACCTATGGGCATGAGGCCGGCGATGAAATACTGCGGGTATTGGGCAAGGTGCTACGGGACTATTTTCGCGAAAGTGACATAGTGTGTCGTTATGGTGGCGAAGAATTTATAATTATTCTCCCCGATATAACCTTGGGGCAGTGTCAAGCTAAAGCTGAACAACTGCGGGATGTTGTGGAAAACAATTGTAATATCTTTTTTCTAAAGGATCTTCTCGGTATAACCATTTCGCTAGGGATAGCCTTATATCCTCTGCATAATAATGATATGCGCATGGTGCTTAAATTGGCTGATGATGCTTTATATCAGGCTAAGGCTGAGGGGCGTAACCGAGTTGTCAGCGCCAGCGTAACTGCGAGCTAGCTTTTCGGGTAAAAGCTTGGTAATTCATTCTGATTGCTGCCACGCTGGTGTTTAGCTCCCTGTTGATTCTTGTTTTTCCCTTCTCCAGCTATTATCAAGTTAAGATCTAGGTTTTCCAGCGCTAACGCCAGTGCTGTTCCATCCCAATTGTTTTCAGCACTGTCACTGTTCTCCTTGTTAGTACTGTTCTGAGAAAACAGGTAGCGATCGAGATAGTTGACCTCTCGGCGTAACGTTTCATCAGCCTTTTGCAGCAAATCATCCATAGTTAAATTTCTGTTGTCACCATTGTTGTTGCTTTTATTTGCGCTGTTAATGGTGGCCAGCCAGGCGGTCAATGCCCGTCTGGTTTCCCCTGCCTGGTGTGCTTTGGCCAAATTGATTACTTGTTGTTTTGAGCTGTTGTTCCCCTTATGCGCTGTACTCGGTTTTATCTTCTGGTTACTCTTGTGGGGTGGATTCGTATTGCTAGAGTGGTTTTTGCGTCGATAAAACAGCACAGTGACAAGCCAGCCAGCAGCGAATAATAAACTGACCCATATCCAAATGTTGTCCGCAGGTAATGACGATTTTGAGCTTGTGGAATTATCACTTTTTCCATCGGTCAGAATAGCGGTTTTATCAGACTGTTTAGTATTGAAGTTTTTGACAGGGTTTTTCTCCGTTGGATGTAATTGTTGCTGTTTTGTGCTCACTGATGTTGTCGGTACCCCTGCGTCACCAGCGGGTGTTACTGTCGCAGTGCGTTCCGCGGGTAGCACCGTTAGGGTAACTGCCGGTATGCTGGTGGATTGCCATTGTTGTGTTTTGGTGTTCCACCACTTCATGTTGCCAGGTGCTAAAGTGAAGGTTCCGGCTACGGTTGGAACCAGTGCTATTTTTTGAACCATTGTTCCAACGATGCCAGTACTTGCCAGGTTGTTAGTGCGCACGGTTTTATCGGGATATGTTTTAAACTCCGGTGGTGTGTTTGCCTCCAGTTCAGGCAGTGCTGCCGCAGCCAGACCGATGACGTTAGTGGTGATAGTGCGAGTGGCTGGTTCCCCTACGGTAAGAGTTGGCGGATTCTTCTGCCAGTCATCGTTAATCTCTACCCCTTGAGCAGGTAGCCACACTTGTTGTTGATCGAGTGGTGGTGGAGCAACAACCTCAACAGTTAGGGCATTGCTGCGTAATCTTATCCGTTTACCCAGTTGTCCCATCGGATCAAATGGAGAACCGAAGTTTGAGCTAAATCTTGATTGCCTGCTGGGCATCACTCCATCTAGCCGTAATGGTGGAAGCTCCATAGTGCCGCTGTGCTGGGGGAACAGGGCATAATTGCGTTCGATAACTTGGTATCTGTTGCCGCCACGGGTGACTTCATAGCGCAAATCTTCACCGAGTCGGTGGACGGTTGTTTCTACTCCCTGCGGTTTTATCTCAGATAAACTTGCCTGAGCCAGAGGTTGAGCTAATAGCACCTTTACGCTATATATTACCTGCGCTTGAGCCATGACATATGTAGTCGATACCGTTGTTTCCAGCAACGCTGCGGCACTGTTTGCAGTTGCCGGAGTTTGATCCTTAACGGTAACGGTAATCGGCTTGGTGCAGTTGTTGCCGTTGCACAGTGCGGGGATGGTCAGGGTGCCAGTACGTCGTGCCAGTAGACCGATGCTCCACTCTTTTGAATGGCTGATGCTGCCATTGATAATATTTACACTGGAGCTTTTAGAGCTACTGACCACTTCAAAATCGTCATTCAGTGTACTGATATCCGGCTCAGAGTCACCGCCGTCACTTAGGCTAAGTGTCAGAGTCACGCTTTCTGATATGCCGATAACATTGCGTGAGATTGAGGCAGTTAGTTGGCACCAGGCAGTAATTGGTGTGATAACCAGAACCGTTACGGCTATGACTAATGTTGTTATCCTCTGATTGTGCAGCTTATGCTTTACCATGGTTTGTCACTATTTGGTTGATGTTGCCGTTGTTGATATTGATAGAGAAATTTGCGTCGCAATAATCCGCCGGGATCATCTGGAACCTGTTGTAGCCAGCGCTGCTGTTGCCAGTCCTTTTCATCTTCTTTATTGTTGGCGTGATCTTTTTCACCGACATTTTTATCTTGTTCAGAGTGATTTTGTTCTTGCTTCTGTTGGCTGGCAGCGTTTTGTTGATCCTTCTGATCCTTCTGATCCTTCTGATCCTTCTGATCCTTCTGATCCTTCTGATCCTTCTGATCCTTCTGATCCTTCTGATCCTTCTGATCCTTCTGATCTTGTACCAATCATCAGCGGTTTCAGGATGCTCTAATGTTTTTATCGCCTGTTCAAACTCGTTATTGCGGTACATGGCACTGGCTTTCCAGCGTTTATCGCTAAACTGTTTGCTGGCACCACTAAAATCTCCGTTGTTGAAAGAGCGTGCTCCGCGCTGGTTATCATTATGCCATAGCTGCTCCCAACTGATGGCTTGTGCCGGCGCTGGCATCCACAGGGTGAAACATAACAGTAGTAGCCACCCGCGCCTGAAAGCCAGCGCCGCTAACAGCAGTA
Organism: Desulfobacteraceae bacterium 4572_35.1; assembly: GCA_002084705.1. Lineage (GTDB taxonomy): Bacteria > Desulfobacterota > Desulfuromonadia > Desulfuromonadales > Desulfuromonadaceae > Desulfuromonas. The sequence goes on along the minus strand of NBLX01000008.1, from coordinate 21,739 downwards.
ACGGCAGCAACAACCAGACCCCATCTTCACGCCACTGATTGCCTTTGAGCTTCGTATTTTCATTTTCTAAACGTCTATTGTTGCCCAAATTGCTCAGCAGAGCATCTATATCGCTGTTGTCTATGCTCATGGTGCGGTAGGCGCCGCCACCACAAGCTGCAAGCTGGCGCAACTTGTCCGCTTGCAGCTTGGCTAGAACCATTTGCCCGCTGCCCTCCTTGATAAAGCCACCCTGTGGCTGCGGTATTGGCGCTCCGGTGCTGGTGCCGACGCCGAGAATAGACAGGGTGTAACCAGCTGTTTTCAATTTTCGAGCAGCACCGGTAGCCGAGGTTGGCTCATCGTCGTCGGTTATTAGCAAAACAGTACCGTCGGGCTTATGTCCCTGCCGCAATAGCTCAACCCCCATCTCTATGGCAGCGCTGATATTGCTGCCCTGAGCCGGCATTAACGCTGGTTCCAAGGTGCTGAGCAGGGCCGTTATGGTTTTGGTGTCGTCGGTGAGAGGCACCACCGTGAATGGTTCAGCGGCAAAAACAATTAAAGCTGTTTCCCCTTCGCGCCGTTGACGGAGCAGGTCGGTCAGTTTCAGTCTGGCTTGCACCATGCGGCTAGGTTTCAGGTCACCGCTCTGCATAGATTGGGAAAGATCCAGAGCCACCACCAGCGCCGATTGTTGTTTGAACAGTGGCTGTTGCTGCCGTTGCCATGTTGGCCCGGCCAGGGCTGTAATTGCCAGCGTCGCTGCCAGTGCCATTAGCCAGCTTTTAGTGCTCACCTGCTTGAGCTGAGTTGCCGGGCTGGCAATAAGCAGATGGGGCAGCAGTTGGGGGTCACACTGTTTGCTCCAGATGGACAGTGCTTGATGTTGCCGTTTATAGCCATGTTTCCACAGGAGAATAAGCATATAGCACAACAGCAGTAACCACAGCCATTGCGGGCGGATGAAATGAAAATTGCTGATTAAATCATTCATGACTTTTCCCCGCATATAGTTGGATCTGGTGTAAAATAAACCATAGCAGACACAGCAGGGTGGCAAGGGCTAGTGGCCAATGATAGAGATCAGTTATAGGGTGATAAATGTTCTTGTCTTTTTCAACCGGTTCCATCCGATCCAGTTGTTGGTAGATATCTGCCAGTTCACTGGTGTCGTGGGCGCGAAAATATTTACCGCCGCTAGTGTCGGCTAACATTTTTAGGGTTTTTTCGTCTAAGTCCGCAGAAGGGTTAACTGTGTGTTTAAAAATAAAGCTGCCAACCTCCATGGAATCAGCACCAATGCCGATGGTATATATTTTTAACCCCACTTTTTTTGCCAGTTCAGCTGCTTTCTCCGGGGTAAGCTGACCACTGTTGTTGACACCATCGGTGAGGAGAATTAATACTTTTTGATTGTCCTTGTTGTGGCTTAGCCGTTTTATAGCTAGCCCGATGGCATCGCCAATAGCGGTGCTTTTCCCCGCTAAACCGATCTGTGCTTCCTGTAGCAAGCGCATAACCGTGGCATGATCAAAAGTCAGCGGTGCTTGAATATATGGTTGATCGCCAAACAGAATCAGTCCAATGCGATCGCCTTCGCGCTGTTGGATAAAGGATAATGCTACAGCCTTTAACGCGGTGAGGCGATCTATCTGATTGCCGTTGAGCTGGAAGTCCTCAATCTGCATACTGCCAGACAGGTCGACGGCCATCATCAAATCGCGACCAACTACGGGTAGCTCTACACTTTGTCCTAACCACTGGGGTCGGGCAGCAGCCCCCACTATCAGTAGCCAGCACAATAGCGCTAACGCCAGTTTCCACCACTGCCGAGTAGTTGTCGGAGCAGCGCTAGTGGCGTTGTTGAATGGTTTCAGGCTGGGTACCCATAGTGCCGGGCTTTGTTCTTTGTTGGCTAGCGGCATCCAGCGGTAGACTATGTAGGGTAAGGGCAGCATGATAAAAATCCATGGCCAGGCGAAGTGAATCATTTTGCCCCCCCTTCACGAGGTGGCACCGGCAGTTTTTTCAGCCATAACCTGGCTAACGATATAAGTTCATCCGCCCATTTTTTATCTTCAGTATTCTGCTCCTGCTGTTGCGCTGCCCGGTAAGGATAATCGATAAGAATACGTCCTACGCCCATGCTGAAAGGTTGTGACTGCTTTTTTCTGTTAATAAAAGGTTGATCAAGAAACTTCAACCATTCCGAGCCACACAACCCCGCGCATTGTTGGGGTGGATAGTGGAGTATTGCCATGTGGCGCAGCAGTTTGGATAGCCCTTGCAGCAGGTGTGCGTTGTCGCCATTAGTGTTGAACTCCTTTTCCAATCTAGCCAGTTGGCGTAATCCTGTTCGGCGATAAGCGTGGCGACGATAGCGGATAATGGCATATATGATAAACATTGCTAGCACTAGTGTCAGTATTGCTAGTATCCACCATCCTGGTGCAGGTGGCCACCAAGATACCGGCGGGGGTAGATGGATGTCTCGCAACTGGAGCTGTGGAGCTTGTTGAGGTTGATTCATGGTTATATCCTGCTGCCGAATAGACGTTGAAAACAGTTTGTTGCTGTCTCGTTGGTGGCGCAACTGGTAAAGCGGGCGTTGTGGTTTTGGCAAAATTGTTCAATACGCTGGCGTTTGGCGTTGAACTGGTGTGTGTATTGCTGGCGCACAGCAGCGCTGACACTGCTTATATAACTGCGCTGGTTGCCGTTGGAGATGGGATAATTCCCCGCTGGTGGCAGCTGGGCTTCCAGTTGGTCAAAGCAGAAGATTAGGCTTAGATCGTTGCTGCGCCCCAATAGGGTCAGCTGTTTCTCCACGTTTTCATCCCACTGCACAAAATCACTGATGATAATCACCGCGCTGCCCGGACGTACTACTCGGCGCAGTCTCATGAGGGTGTGAAACAACCGCTGTTGTGGGTCGAAAGGCTGGTGATTATCGCGTTGCCATACGGGATCGTTGACCATCTTGTTAAACAAAGCCAGCACCGCGCGTTTCCCCAGGCGGGGGCGCAGCTCTGTATGTTGTTCTTCGGAAAAGATGAAAGCTCCCAGTCGATCCCCTTGACGCATGGTTTTCCAGGCAATCAAGGCGGCCAGTTGCGATGCCTTGACCGCCTTGAACTGCCCATGGGTAGCAAAAAACATGGGACGGCGATAGTCAATGGCCACCAGTGTTGGGCGCTCACGCTCTTCGTGAAACAGCTTGGTGTGTGGTTTGCCCGTGCGGGCAGTGACGCGCCAATCTATACTGCGGATATCGTCCCCAGCCTGATAGTTGCGCACCTCGGCAAACTCCATCCCTCGACCACGGAATTTGGAACAGTACCCCTCTCCTTGGGCGGCTATCACCTGTTTAGGTGGGTGATTGCTTGTTCCAACCTGTTGGCGTAACGCCAATAGTTCAGGCAGGGAGATGGAGATCGCTGAGGTGGTAGCGTTGCTGTATTTTTCAGCAATAGCATTCATGACAGCGCCTTTAAGGGATGGGGATACGGTTAAGCAACTCTGTGGTCAGACGGTCGACGGTTATCCCTTCGGCTTCCGCTTCATAGGTGAGGAGGATGCGGTGGCGTAGCACATCGAAGGCCAGATCCTGAATGTCCTCAGGGGTAACATAATCGCGACCCAGCAACCAGGCACGACTGCGGGCGCAGCGGTCAAGAGCTATGGTTGCGCGTGGGCTGCCGCCGTATTGAATCCAACCGGCAAGATCGTTGCCGAACCGTTGTGGTTCTCGGGTTGTCAGGATAATCTGCAGCAGATAATTTTCCAGTTCCTCTGCTAAATAAACCTTGAGAACTGCTGTACGCGCCTGTTGAATTTGGTAGCGGCTTATTACTGTTTTGTTGATCGGTTGTACTTCCGCATTGAAGGACTCATTGTGTGTCGCAGCGGCTTCGGTACGGGCCAGTCGGAGAATCTCTCTCTCGGCTTTTTCTGCCGGGTAGTTGATTCTTACGTGGAGGAGAAACCGGTCAAGCTGGGCTTCTGGCAGCGGGTAGGTGCCCTCCTGCTCAATGGGGTTCTGGGTAGCCATGACCAAAAAAGGATCTTCTAGCTGATAAGTGGTTTTGCCCACGGTGATTTGTCGTTCTGCCATCGCTTCCAACAGCGCCGACTGTACTTTGGCTGGAGCGCGATTGATCTCGTCTGCCAGCACCAGATTGTTGAACAGCGGTCCCTTTTGAAATTCGAACTCCCCTTGTTGCTGGCGGTATATTTCGGTGCCGGTCAGGTCGGCGGGGAGGAGATCGGGGGTAAACTGGATACGATGAAAGTTCCCCTCAAGGTGCTCGCCCAGCAGGCGAATAGCCCGTGTCTTTGCCAGTCCCGGCGCACCTTCGACCAGAAGATGACCGTCGGCCAGTAAGGCAATAAGCAGCCGTTGAATAAGTTGCGGTTGACCAACTATTTGTTGTTCTAACTGATTGGAAAGGCTAACGAATTGTTGTTGAGTTGTTTCCATAATTCTACTATGCCCCGTTCGCAGAAATATTGACTTGAATTGTTGTTTTATCAAAAGCGCTATACCGTTGTACTATCGTATTTTTAGAATGTGAATGTGGCAATGCACAGTTTTTAATTGCAGTTTTAAGAAAAAATGCACCGTGTTATGATATCGAGTAATTTATATAGTGCAGGCGATAATTGTAGATAGCTAAAATAAAGCGAGTTGTATATGAATAATACAGGGAGTGATTCAGGCAGGATGAAAATTTTGGTAGATACAATCCCCCTCGGTAAAACTACCACCTATCCACAACAGTACGATCCAACTCTGTTGTTTGCTGTGCCGCGCAAAATTAAACGTGATGAGTTGTATCTTGGTGACAACTTGCCTTTTGTTGGCGAGGATTTGTGGAATGGCTATGAGTTGTCGTGGTTAAATATGCGCGGCAAGCCAGTGGTGGCGCTGGCAGTGTTTCGATTCCCGTGTACTGCGGAGTTTTTGGTGGAGTCAAAATCGTTTAAACTATACCTTAATTCCCTCAATCAGAGTCGTTTTGCCGATTTTACACAGGTGCAACAGTTGTTACAGAACGATCTGTCGAAGTTGGCGGGGCAGAATGTGATGGTTGAATTGATGGAGGTCGATGCTATAGATAACTGGCAGGTAATGCGTATGCCCGGCGAGTGCCTCGATGATATAGATATCGAGGTTGAACACTATCAACTCAAGGAAGATCTGTTGTACCAGTGTGCCGATGAGGACAATGTTGTCAGAGAAAGTTTGTTCAGCCACTTACTGAAAAGTAATTGTCTGATAACTTCTCAACCCGATTGGGCTAGTATATGGATAGATTATCGTGGGGGCAAGATTGATCGTGCTGCTCTGCTTGCTTATCTCATCTCATTTCGCCAGCATAATGAATTTCATGAGCAGTGTGTCGAACGAATTTTTACCGACTTGATGCGCTTTTGTAATCCTGAACAGCTTACCGTATATGCCCGTTATACTAGGCGTGGTGGGCTGGATATTAACCCATGGCGTAGCACCCATCAGAGTGTCGCGCCTAACTGGCGCATGAGTCGGCAGTAAGCAATAGTGGCAGCGCACATACCTTTAAAAAGTGAAAAACAGGCAAATTGAAATTATTCGATAACTACAAATGCAGGAGAACTTTATAGATGGAACAGTTGAAAGAGATAGCGGTAACAGATGTTGATTTAAGCGGCGAGGATGATTGGACACCGTTTGATGCCCCGGCTCTGGTCGGTGGGTCGTTGCGTTTTGTCTCCGGTGAGATAGGTGGAGATCGTTATCGTGTAGCATATTACCGCAATGGCAAAGGTGCGTTGCGCGCGCGTATCTGGTTTGGTCCCGCGACCGAAGGCCCCCCCGGACATTCTCATGGTGGGGCTATGGCGGCGGTGCTGGATGAGGTGTTGGGGCTGGCGGCATGGACGGCTGGTTATTCTGTTGTTGTTGGCAATCTGAATATAAGTTTTCGCAATATGTTGTCTTTGGGAGAAGTGGTAACTGTTGAGACCGAAGTGGTATCAGCGCAGGGGCGTAAAGTGATGGTACATGGCAAAATCTGTCAGGGGGATACCGTATTCGCCAGCGCCGAATGTTTGTGTATTACCATTGCTGCGGCTGACAAGTAGCGTAGTCCTCAGACGGCCTCTTGGTGTACTAGGAACAGGAAGGGGAGAAATGTATGGTTAACAGTCAATTATTGAAGCAGTTTTCTCAGACCGCAACCAATGTTGGTACTCAGATTGTTGTCCTTGATTCTGTTGCCGATGCTGCCGCTTATGTTGCCAGCCAGATTGATGGCACCCTGCTGCTACCAAAATTTCTATCTGCCGATAAGTATAATTTGAAAGGGGCGTTGAAGCAGTCGGGGGTTGAGGTTGTAGAGGAAAACTTGCGTGAATTTGCCCCTGAAGCTGAAGCGGGCTTGACCGGGGTCAACTTCGCTATAGCCGACACCGGCACTCTGGTGCTGGAGAGTACCGCTGAGGATATTCGACTGGCGACAACTTTACCGCCGAAGCAGTTTGCTATTCTCGACCCGGAAAAAATTGTTGCCAACGGGCTCGATGCCGTTACGTTTCTGCGCCAGTTTCATCAGCGCGATGAGCGTAATTTCATCGCCTATATCACTGGGCCGAGTCGAACCGCAGATATCGAACGGGTACTCACTGTCGGGGTGCATGGTCCTAAACAGCTATTTGTGCTGATAGTGGCGGGAATTTCCAGCGATTTTATGCAGATGTGAGGAGGGGGTTACCATGAGCAAGCAGCGTAGTAAAGAGTATCGTCAGCGGGTTGATCAGGCTCTGGCCACTCCGAAACTTCAGGACGCTCTACACCAATTTGGGGACGCCTTTCTCCTTGCCCGTGAAAAAGCATTTGCCGGCCTCGATTTTGAGGCTTTGCGGCGTGATATTGCTGCCACAAAAACCTATGTACGTGAAAATCATCCCCAATTGCTCAAGCAGTTTATCGCCAACGCTGAGCGTTCCGGTGCCACCGTTTATCGCGCTAAAACTGCCGCTGACGCTAATCGTTATATTGCCGATCTGGCTCAGGAGCGTGGGGCAAAGCTGGTGGTAAAAAGCAAAAGTATGGTGAGTGAAGAGACTCACCTGAACGCGGCATTGGAAGATTCTGGCATCAAGGCGGTGGAGACCGATTTGGGGGAATGGATTGTCCAGTTGGCGGGGCAGCGGCCCAGTCACATGGTGATGCCAGCTATCCACATGTTTAAGGAGGAGGTTGCCGAGCTGTTCAGCAAACAGACCGGGCAGCAGGAGCCGACCGATATTGAACATCTGGTGGAGGTTGCCCGGCAACAGTTGCGCCAAAGTTACCTCGATGCCGATATCGGTATCACTGGCGCCAATATTGCCATCGCCGAGACTGGAGGTCTTGCCTTGGTCACCAATGAGGGTAATGCTCGTTTGACCACCACTTTGCCCAAGGTGCATGTGGCGCTGGTGGGGATAGAAAAACTGGTGCCAACCCTTGATGACGCCGCCAAAATTATTCAGGTGCTTCCCAAAAATGCCACAGGTCAGCTGCTCACTTCATACGTTAGCTGGATTCGTGGTAGCGTTCCCCGCTCTGATAGCTGTACCGATGGAGACAAAGAGCTCCACATCGTTTTGCTCGATAACGGGCGCAGCGCTTTGGCTGAATCACCTCACTGTCACGATGCCCTCAATTGTATCCGCTGTGGTGCCTGCGCCAACGTTTGTCCTGTATACCAAACTGTAGGCGGGCACGTATTCGGTCATGTTTATATCGGCGCCATCGGTATCATTCTCACCGCTTTTTATCATGGTCTGGACAACGCCGCCGAGCTGGTCAAGGCGTGTATTGGCTGCCGTTCCTGTGTTGCCGTGTGCCCGAGTAATATTGACCTCGAAGAGATTATCCTCCATCTGCGCGAAACTATTGGCGATGAAGAGGGGATAGGGGCAGGTAAGGCGCTGGTGTTCCGCAAGGTGATGAAAAATCGCAAACTGTTTCACACCATGATCCGCGCTGCCAGCATGTTGCAAAAACCGGTGACACGCGGGGAGCCGACCATCCGTCATCTGCCGCTGTTTTTTTCGTCATTAACCGAATGGCGTACCTTGCCGGCGATAGCGCCAAAACCGCTGCGTGACAGTTTCGCTCAGAGAGTGCAGAAAGTTGCCAAGCCTCGATATCGGGTGGCACTGTTCGCCGGGTGCGCCAACGATTTTCTCTACCCCGAGCTGGGGCTGGATCTGATCGAGGTGATGAATGCTCTCGATGTCGAGGTGATATATCCCCTGGAGCAGAACTGCTGTGGCATTCCGGCTATATATTCAGGCGAGAGGGAAACAGCCATAGAGCTGGCCAAGCAGAACATCAATGCGTTGTTGGCGGAAAATCCCGACTATGTTCTGACCACCTGCCCCACCTGTGCCATGGCGTTGAAACATAACTTTGTCGAATATCTGCGCGATAACCCCGGCTGGGCTCAGCGGGCGGAACAGCTCTCCAGCATCACCGTTGATGCTGCCAGCTTCGTTCTCGATCATCTGAATGGCAGTAGCATATTTGCCGAGATTGCCGGCGCAGAAAAAGTTGCTTACCACGATTCATGCCACTTGAAACGAGGGCTCAAGGTGTGGCAGCAACCCCGTCAATTGATCCAGAATCTAGGGCACGAACTGGTGGAGATGGCTCACTCAGATCGCTGTTGCGGCTTCGGCGGCTCCTACTCGTTAACCAGCCACCCTGATATTTCCAAAAAAATTCTCCATGACAAAGTAGATGATATCAAGGCTTGCGCTGCAACCTGTGTAGCCATGGACTGCCCCGGCTGTATGCTACAAATTCGGGGCGGGCTGGAAAAAGCTGATGTGCCGGTACAGGTTAAACATACTATTCAGCTGTTGGCCGCAGGGTTGAAAAGCAGGGGGGAAAGGTAAGTCAGGGTGTTTCTTATTATTGACTTTTTGTCGCTGAAGGCTAGAATGAGAAACATATTTAAGGGGGATGCCCATGCCGGCAAAATTGTCCAACATTTCTGCTTTGGTTGAAAATAGTGCGGTTGAGGTTGGAGCGCAGATTCGTGCTTACCGCAAAACACTGGGGGTTAGCGCAACAACTGCTGCTGAGGCGGCCGGTATGTCCCGGGTAACTTGGTATCGTATTGAAAAAGGGAAGAGCTCTGTTACTTTTGGTGCTTGTTTAAGTGCATTATCAGTTTTGGGGCTTGATTTAAAAATAGTTCAATCCTCAGAGCAAGATGTTACCGATCCTTCAAACTGTACCGCGTCGATTCCTGTTAGAATTTTATTTGCCGACTATCCTCAGCTTAAACGGCTTGCTTGGCAGGTGCTTGGAGTTGATTGGTTGTCTCCACGGGAGGCCTTGAATGTTTACGAACGTAACTGGCGCCACCTTGATTTAGAGCAAATGGAACCACATGAGCGCAATTTACTTACTTTGTTACAGCAGGTTTTTGCTGGAGATGTAGATTATGTTTGAACGCATCCATCATCAGCGCATCGCTCAGCTATTGTTGACATTGAATGGGGAATTGTTGCGAGAGCACAACTGTTGGTTTGGTGGTGGCACCGCTATTGCGCTTCGTTATGGTGAATATCGGGAATCGGAAGATATAGATTTCCTCGTATCTGATATCAACAGTTATCGACAACTGCGATTGTTAACGACCGATTCGTTGGGAATCCTGCCACTTTTTCAAGCTAATGTCGGAACAATTTCGCAGATTAGAGATGTACGTGCTGATCAGTATGGAATTAGAACCATGCTGTTGGTTGCCGATACGCAAGTAAAGTTTGAGATTGTCCTCGAGGGGCGGATTAAATTGCAAAGACCTGCTGGCAGTGATCAAATTTGTGGAATCACAACTTTGTCACCGCTTGATATGGCAACCAGTAAGTTGTTGGCAAATTCGGACCGCTGGTCAGATGCAAGTACTTTTAATCGAGACCTTATAGATTTGGCGATGATGCAACCAACTACAGATTTATTTCATACAGCGTTGGCTAAGGCAGAGTTGGTTTATGGCGACGCAATTGTTAAGGATATTACTAAGGCGATAGAAAAATTTCAGTGCCGAGCTGATTGGTTAGAACGGTGTATGCTGGCGATGGAAATCAAAGTTCCCAAAGCTGTTTTGTGGGAAAGAATCCGTAACCTGAGGCGAATTTTGCCGAAAAAACAGCTAATAATCAGGACTAAGTAGATACACGACAAGTATTAAACTATGATTGAATTTAACAACATCCAGCTAAACTTTAACGGCAAGAAGATAATTCACAATCTTTCTTTTACCATAGCGCATGGTGACAAGGTGGTGTTGTTGGGCAAGTCCGGTTCGGGGAAAAGTTCACTTCTGTCTCTGCTTTTGGGTTTTATTGTTCCTGGTCAGGGTGAGATTATTTTTGACGGCTTGCCGGTCGATAAAAAGAGTGTATGGGCTATTCGAAAAAAAATTGCCTATGTAGATCAGGCTGTGAGCATGGGGGAAGGAAGCGTAGCAGATTTTATCAACTTTATTACACAGCTAAATGCTGTTAGCGCACAGAGGCTCAATAAAGGAAAAATTGGTGAACTGCTAAATTATTTTGAGCTTGGCGATGATATTACCGAAAAAGAGATTAAAGAGTTGTCTGGGGGTGAAAGGCAGCGCGTGGCCATCGTGATCGCCATTGCGCTTGGACGAAATATTTTTCTTCTCGATGAGGTAACCTCGTCACTTGATATGCATCTCAAAAAAAAAGTTGCGGATTACTTTCTGGCCAGGGAAGAATGGACCTGCCTGGTGATCTCCCACGATGCTGAATGGCTGGATAGCCCCGCTGTAAAGGTTTTTGATGTTGAGGAGGGTAGATGGAGACTGTAGATCTCTCGCTATTTTCATTAGGCTTAACCTTTCTGCTGCTGGTTGTACCTGTACTTTTAAGCCTGATTTATCGCTTCGCCCTGATTGGGCCGTTGTTTTATGCGGTTACGCGGATGAGCATTCAGCTCATTCTGGTGGGGATCTTTCTTAAATACCTTTTTTTATGGAACAACACGTTGGTCAATTTGCTCTGGTTGACGATTATGGTTGTCGTCGCTGTCTTTTCGGCCATCAGAGGCTCTTCTATAAAAATCAGCAAAGTCGCCATCCCGGCTTTTGCCTCGTTTTTTATTGCTAACGTTGGTGCTATTTTGTACATCAACAGTGTTGTTATTCGGCTTGATAATATTTTTGACGCGAAATATCTGATTGTTCTGGGCGGCATGTTACTGGGCAACTCTTTGCGCGGTAATGTTGTCGGCATCACCACCTTTTATAAAAAAATCAGAAGTGACAGCAAAAAGTATCTATATGTGTTGTCTCTTGGTGCTTCACATTACGAAGCGTTACTCCCCTATCTGCGCGAAAGCGTGCAATTGGCGTTAAAGCCAACACTTGCCTCCATGGCGACTATGGGTATTGTGGCATTGCCCGGCATGATGACCGGAGTCATCTTGGGGGGTGCGAGTCCCGAAGTGGCAATTAAATATCAAATAATGATCATGGTTGCCATTGTTGTCAGCACAATAACAAGCGTGGTCCTGACCATACTCATGACCTTACGTGTGTGTTTTAACCGCTATGGTGTGTTACGTCAGGATGTGTTTGTTGACAGTAAGACTAGTGGTCGCGCGTAACAGGTTGGTTGTGGTGATCACCCGAAAACAAAACAGCAAGAATACCCTACCACTGTTCCGGATACTCATCCTGCTCAGCCGGATCATTATATGCCAAAACCGCGTCGGCGTCGCGCTGCTGCACTTTGGCGATCGCATCTGCCGGAATCAGCACAATTTCATCATCATACATGGCCAAGCCCATTATCCCATTGGCTAGTTGATCCGCTGTTTCTTTTGTAACGAAGATGCGATTGATCTGCCCATCGCCATTTACATAGTGATAGCTATCATCCCCCTCTTTTAGTAGTTGGCGATTGGCGTTAATAATCTGTTTGGCTGCCGCCTGATTCGCCTTGCGTTGTTCCTGCTGCCGTCGCTGTTCATTGCGTTGGCGATCTTGCTGTGCTTGTTGGGCTCGCTTTTATGTTGAGAATTGGTAGTGAAAGTGTCCGGATAAAGCTCAGCGTTGTCAAGCTCTCATTCACTTTTAATCATTTTGATTGAGGGATTTTATTAATTGGGTGCGAGGATGCCAAATTGGCAGCAGCCTTCGAGTCGCTATAGATTGCGTTTCGAAGGCTGCTAAAGGTCAAATTGGGCTATTTGTTGCTATGAAGTACACCAGCTTTATTCGGGCATATTAGGGATGGTGGTTGTGTTGCCGAGGTGGTTTTTCAAGGTATATTGTTGCTCGTCCTTGTCCTGAATATAGTAATCGGGCATCAGTGGAATTTTGCCAATATTGGTAGCTACCACATACATCGGCTGCGCTAGACCGGGTTAACTCTTTGGGGTGGTTGCATTGGGTGTTAATCCAGATCGGTACCTTGTGATATTGACCGAGAATTTTTTTCAAGCTGTCGGTGATGCGGCATGGCAGCACGATCGGCAATCTTGAACCAATGCGGATCATCTCAATATGTGGAATATTGCGCAGGCTATCAAGAAGGTAGGCGATCTGCTCGTCGGGCAACAGCAATGGATCACCGCCGGTGACCAGAACATCGCGCACCTCTGGGTGTTCTGCAATCCATCTCAACCCCTCATCGACATTGAAGTCAAGCTTCAGATCACCATCGACCACCAGTTCCTTGCGAAAACAGTGACGGCAGTAGACGCCGCAGGTCTGGGTGACGGTGAAGGCAACGCGATCTTTATACTGACGGGCAATACTGTCAGGTCGCACCTCATCGGTGGCACGATTTTCTTTCCATACCAGATAGTTATCCATGCCAAATACATTTTCCTGTTCATGACAGGATGGAATCACTTGTTTGCGGATTGGGCAGTTTGGATCATCACGATCCATAAGGGCAGCAAAGTAGGGCGTGGTTCCCCAGGTCGTGGTGTTTGCTTCAAGAACCTTGTGCTCCTCGTTGCTTAAATTGATGTACTGTTCAAGGCGGTCGATGGTGTTAACAAAGTTTCTGAGTTGACCTTGCCACTCGGCTGTCATGGTGTCTCCTTTACGGGTAGATGAATGAACGATAAAAGCAGATTCGACAACAGTGAAGAATAAGCTTGTTTCGGTTTAAGCACACCGCAGACAGGATAAAACGCATACAAGACAAAAATAATTGACGTGAGCCATCAAGAAAATATTGAAAATCAAAAGGATATTAGTGAGATTCGTAGATAACGCAGGTGGTCAGCAGTGTGCTGAGAGTTTATAGATTGGGTTTATGTTTATAGGTTTGGGGCCACCCGCACCCGAGCTTAAAATGGGACATTTCAAGTCAGTGCTGCCCCAGAGAGAGAGGGTTCGACCCGATTACGCCAGAGCATAATCAGTCCACCTCACTAGCGGGTCTATGGTTGAACCGTCCAGATTGAACGTCACCATGAATGAAGGCAGCTTAACATAGTGATAAGCTGATGGCAAATGGTTAGTGTTCGGCAATATACTGGAATTTAGAGTTACGGCAACACCGTTACTATTGGAGGCGTGGGATAAAAATTCACAATTTTGATTTGGTCTGTCGTGGCATCCCATAGAAAATGGTTCGGGATGATCCATTGATTGAATAATGCGGAATTTGCGAATTGAACGGTTAGATGTGCCATACAAAGATCAGTTTTGATATTCGCACCATGAATCGGCAGGAGCTTCCGCTCCCACCGAAATATAATTGATATTTTAGTACTTCCCAAAGTCATTATCATCTAAAGCAATTTGTAGTGAACTTTCGTTACTTTGTTTCGCCATATCGTCCCAGTTGCTGGCAGGATATTGGGAAGGACGAGCTTTTTGTGTTGAAGGTGTTATCGTGGATTCTGGGAGTTTATGCGACATAGTTCCTTGTTGCCTCAATTTAAAATGCCGAACCATCTCTTGCATTTGCAGTGCTTGTCCTGAAAGTTCTTCCGATGCTGCAGCAGATTCTTCAGCGGTCGCAGTATTTTGCTGAGTTACCTGATCTATTTGGGTGACACCGATACTAATTTGATTAACCCCTTCAGCTTGTTCTTTACTCGCAATTGTGATTTCTGAGACAAGATCCGTTACTTTGCCAATGCTGACAACAATTTCTTGTAGTGCTTCGGCAGTTTGGTTTGCGATCATACTTCCATTATTTGTTTTATCAACTGAACCTTCTATGAGCTGGGAGGTTTCCTCTGCAGCTTTAGCACTACGAGCAGCCAGATTCCGGACTTCCTCAGCGACTACGGCAAAGCCTTTTCCGTGCTGACCTGCACGGGCGGCTTCGACTGCGGCATTAAGTGCTAGTAGGTTTGTTTGAAAGGCAATTTCATCGATCGTTTTAATGATTTTAGAAATATTTTGACTGGCATCTTTGATTTCGTCCATTGCTGAAACCATATTTTGCATCTGACTGTTCCCTTTTTTGGCTGAGTCAGCAGCAGTATTTGCCAAGGAATTTGCTTGTATTGCGTTATCTGCATTGATCTTTGTTTGAGATGATAGTTCTTCAAGCGATGAGGAGATCTCCTCAAGTGAACTTGCCGTTTCGGTTGCGCCCTGAGATAATGTTTGACTTGAGTCAGCAATTTCGGTGGCAGCTGAAGCAATTTGTTCGCTTCCCGACTGTACCTGCCCGAGGCTGTCGTTCAAGCCCTCTACCATCATTTGCAGAGACTTCCCTAATTCATCTTTTTCTGAAGCCAATTGTATTTTAACGTCGAGATTTTTTTCAGCAATTTGCTGTGCTGCTTTGGCATTTGTGGCAAGGCTGTCTGCCATATTATTTAGTTCATTGATCAGAAGGCCAATCTCGTCACGATGCTTTGCCTCAATACGTTGACTGAAATCTCCTTGCGCAATTCCATGTGCGAAGTTCACACCCTCGATAATTGGTTTAGTAATGTTCCGCACTATGATTATGGTTGCGCCGATCCCGCCAATTAATGCCAAGACAATCAAGGAAAGAATCATCCCAACCGCTTTGTGGTTTTCGGCCTGAAGTTTAGGGCCGAGAATGTCCTGATCACCTTTGACGCTCAGTTTTACTTGTTCTATCATTGTGGCAAGTTCAGGACCGAAAACATTAAGTTGATTATTGATAATAGAATTACGATTTTTAATGACCTGCACGACCTGCGCAAAGGTTTTCCTATAGGTTTTAACGCCAATGATGACTTGAGAAAGAAGTTCACGGCGCGTTAGGTTCTGTATCTCCCTGTCAAGAGATTTGAGCGTTTCTTCCATTTCAGAAAATTCTTTCGTAACGCGCTCAACTGCTGATTGGTCATTGGTGTCGAGAAACTTTCCCGCATAAAGTCGGGCAAGTAAAAGATTGCGAGCGGCCAGAGAGGATCTGTAAGCTGCCATCATGTCACCATCCTGCTTGGCTGAACTTAAAATCTGCGTTAACTGCCTCTCTATTGGCGGACCTGTTTTGTCTATCCCTTCTTTGACTAGTTCTTCCCGTTGATTGATCAAGTCCACGACTTGTCGAAATGATTTGTTGTATTGCTGGAGCATGTCGTCGATTTTATCGATCAAGTTAGCGCGTTTAGGATTTTTGATCTCAGCTTGAGCTGTTTCCAGAAATTGTCTGGTTTTATCCCAATACGCTTGATATTGGTTTAAATTTTTGGCACTTGAAGTCGTTATAAAATCATTAACATTTATTCGAATCATTAAAAGATTTCCCTGAACCAGACCAGCAAGGTTCGTATCACGTGCTAGACTACGATATTCATCAAAACCATTTGAGCTTTTTTGTAAGGTCGAAGATGAAAGGAACCCGACGACAATGAGTATCGACAAAATAGCTCCAAAACCAATAGAAAGTTTTTTTCCTATGCTTAAATTAGCAAACATTTTATTTCTCCAGATGTAGGGTGCCATTGTTGGATTGCTTACAAATATATTATCTTAGAATATACAAAAAAACTAGAGACGTTTTTTTGTATAGCGTAAATTTGCTATGTGCGTAAGGACGTTATGAAAGTTTGCCGGTTTCTCATAGGAAAACCCAATAGTTTACAAAACTATTATCAATATAATTTGTTTGTTATCTTGTTATTGAGTGCATAGTATTGATCTTTAACAGAATATCCATAAACGGGGTGGCGGGATTGGTTCCACCCATTTTTCCATTTACCATTCAATTTCAATTTAGGGAAAAGATGATGAACGATTATACCGAAATGTGGTCTGAACTAGGGCTTAATATGGCAGATCACGATATATTGATGAGTGCTCTGCCTGGTTTGTATCAGGATATTTATCTGTCGCAGACAGATCGCCCACAGGGGATGCAATATTTTGATAATCTTATTTCTGAGTTGCATGGTAAGCGGATTCAGGAGTTGTTGGAACATAAGCAGCAGGGTGGCAAGGTGCTGGCAACTATGTGTGTGTTTGTGCCGGAAGAGATTGTCCTTGCTGCCGGGGCTGTTGCCGTGGGTCTTTGTGGTGGTATTGATTGGGCAACACCTGAGGTGGAGAAGGTTTTGCCGCGTAATATCTGCGCTCTGATTAAATCGTTTATGGGGTTCAAGCTGGGCAAGGTGTGCCCCTACTTTGAGGTGGCTGATCTAGTGGTGGGTGAAACCACCTGTGATGGTAAGAAAAAAAGTTTTGAGCTGCTTGGCGACTACATCCCTGTTCATGTGATGGAGACCCCGCAGAAGAAAAACCAGATCGACTATCAGATGTGGGATGCTGAATTGCAGCGGTTTATCGAGGTGGTGGAGAAACTAACCGGCAACAAGATAACCGAGCAGTCGTTGCAGGACGGTATCCGCCGAGTTAATAACAAACGCAAAGCGTTGCAACGCCTCAGCGCAGCCAGAAAAGCTGATCCGTCACCCATAAGCGGTAAGGATGCGTTGCTTATTTATCAGGTTGCCTTTTACGACGATATAGATAGATTTACTGCTAAAGTTAATGAGTTGTGCGATGAGTTGGAGCAGCGTATTGAGCAGACCGCCGCGCACCAGAGTGGCAAGGATATGTTGCGTATTATGGTTAGCGGCACCCCCATGGCGATCCCTAACTGGAAGATTCCCCATCTGATAGAGACCGCTGGTGCCCGTATCGTATTTGACGAAATGTGTACAGGTGAGCGTTATTTTCAGAATTTGGTAGTAGAGGGTGAGGGTAAAAGTATTGAGCAGATGGTTAGTGATATCAACCAGCGTTCGCTGCAGATCGACTGCGCCTGTTTTACCCCGAATCAAACTAGAATTGATAAAATTATTCGCAAGAGTTCAGAGTATTCAGTTGATGGGGTGATCCATTATGCGCTGCAATCGTGCGATCCCTTCACTATTGAGGGGTTCAGAGTGGAGAAGCAGCTCAAGGATGCCGGAATAGCGGTTATGCGGTTGGAAACTGATTATTCGCAGGAGGATGTGGGGCAGTTGCAGACCAGAATTGAGGCGTTCTTGGAAACTTTAAGCGATCGCAAGGAGGGTATTTGATGGTTGCCGCCGGTATTGATATCGGTTCGCGCACTATCGGTTTTGTTCTCCTCGATAGCGCAAGTGGCGAGCTGCTCCATCATGATCTTATCGATTCCGGTTATGATCCCATCGCCCGGGCGCGTGATCATGTGGCGCAGTTTGACTATGATCAGATTGTTGCTACCGGCTATGGTCGTCATGCTGCCAACAATAACTTTGGTGCCGAGGTGATTACCGAAATTAAGGCCTATGCTCGGGGGGCGCGTTATGTGTTACCCGATGTGCGTACCATTTTGGATATTGGTGGTCAGGACACTAAAAGCATTACGCTGGATGAAAACGGCGCAGTGAACGAATTTCAGATGAATGAAAAATGTGCCGCCGGAACGGGAAAATTTATGGAAGTTATGGCGGTGACGTTGGGATACAGCATGGATGAGTTTGCTGCCGCACCGTTGCAGGCAGTTGATAAAACGCTGAAGATATCCTCCATGTGTGCTGTGTTTGCCGAGTCTGAGGTGGTGTCGTTGCTCAACAGTGGTTGTCCGCGTGCCGATGTTGCCAACGCGGTGATCGATTCCGTTGCGCAGCGGGCGGCAGGGATGTTGCGGCGCAACGGCATCTATGGTTCAGTTATGTTTGCCGGTGGTGGTGCTCACAACCGCTGCTTGCGAGACAAGGTTTCTGCGCTGATCGGCTTTGATATGCAGGTGCCTTCTCAGCCGCAATTGATCGGTGCTATCGGCGCAGCTTGTGAAGCGCGGCGCGTGTTTAAACAACGTAAACCGTCGGCAGAGAAATGTGTGGTTAATCTCTAACTCATTATGGGCGAAATGGAAATGTAGAATACATGATTGAGTTTACTTGTATCTGTTTTACAACGGGGGGGTAAATAAGATGAAAAACCTTTACCAACGTCTTTTTGCTATTGTCGTTATCCCCTTGTTGCTGGTGGCATGTCAGTCAGAGGAGGGGGCAAAGGTTGTACCTGAAAGTCCGGCGGTTATTCAGGAAAAGGAAAAAGCCGCAGTTGATTTGAAGATGTCTCGGGAGTTTTTGGAAAAAGTTGCTGATAAAAAAGAGCAACCCCTTTTAGCTATGCCCCCTGAGCGACTAGAGAAAGATTCTGCAAAACTGCGAGAAATTGAGGTTAGCCCCGGGGTTCTGCTTGATCCTCAACAGGAAGGTTTGGTAGAAAAGGTAGAAGGTGGCGAGGTTAAGATCACCGTGCCTTTTGACTGACCGGTCTGCAATTTTTGAATAAAGGATGCAGTGCCGGCGCGCATAGCACTAAACCGACTATTCGTGGCTCAACCTGTTGCCACAGCAATGCCATCAAACCACCCGCGCTGGATCCGACAACTATAAAGGGTCCAGGTTGCTCTTTCATTGTTGCCTGGATGATTTGCAATCTCTGGTATGGATCTAACACCCCTTCGCAATCGGGAGAAATGACCTTCCCAAACATGGCTTTAAGTGCCTGATATTTGTTGCCATGCGGCCCTGTTTCCAGCCCGTGTAAAAAAACCAGTTGCATTTGGTTCCCCTCATTTTAGATCAGCGTAGTGTTGTGCCTGTTAAAATTGTTTATGAGAAGAAAAAATAAATGTATCTCTTTACTCTGGTTATGACAACAGTTACAAGTAGTTAGTTCTAATCTGCCTGCGTTACCATCAACTTTGAAGGATGATTATAATTCGGCTTCGGCATCGACAACATTGTTTGTGGTGTGCGTAGCCCATTTTCTGATGCCATTTATGATGTCGGCGGTGGGGGTGGCGCTGCCAGCCGTTGGGCGCGAATTTGATGCCAGCGCGGTACAGTTGGGGCTGGTGGAGATGACCTATATACTGTCGGCATCTATATTTCTGCTGGCCATGGGGCGTTTGGGGGATATCTTCGGACGCAGCCGGATTTTCCGCATTGGGCTGGCAGTATTTACGGTGGCAGGGGGGCTGATATCGCAGGCATGGACAATTGAGCTGGTGATCGTGTTGCGTTTTTTTCAGGGAATGGGTGGTGCCATGGTTATGGCAACTACCATGGCTATGGTGGTTGCAGTGTTTCCAGCAAGTGAGCGTGGTAAGGCGCTGGGGATTGCCGTGGCCAGTGTGTACGCCGGTATATCCTGCGGACCATTTGTGGGCGGCATACTGGTGTCGATGCTCGGTTGGCGCTCCATCTTTTATCTGTGTATCCCTCTGGGTTTAACTGCTCTTGCCGTAGCTGTACTTAAGTTGTCGGATGAAGTTGCTGAATCGGTTGGCGAGCCTTTTGATTGGCGCGGTTGGCTTATCTATGTCGGAGCAATTGCTGGTTTGGTTTCTGGTGCAACGCGGCTACATGCCGGTGGCTGGGCGTATGTATTATTGCTGTTTGGCATCTGCAGTGCTGCGATCTTTCTGTGGTTCGAAGCGCGTCAGAGGTATCCGCTGCTGAATGTTGATTTGCTCCGTTACAATCGGATGTTTGCTTTAAGCAACATGTCGGCGTTGTTTAACTATGCTGGAACCTTTGGGTTAACCTTCTTCCTCAGCCTGTATCTGCAGAATGTTCGTGGTTTTTTACCGCACACCGCTGGAGCTATTCTTATTATTCAGCCAATTTTTCAGACAATATTTTCACCATCCTGTGGGCGTTTGGCAGATCGTTTTTCGGCTCCAAAGGTAGCCACTTTAGGGATGATGTTCTGTGCTGTTGGTATTGCCGTAGCCGCTACAGTTAACGCTGCCACGCCGTTGTGGATGATATTTGTTCTGCTGGCGCTTATTGGCAGTGGCTTCGCCCTGTTTTCATCCGCCAACACCAGTGCTATTATGGGCAGCGTCGAAACACGTTATCTCGGTGTTGCCTCAGGATTTGCCGCCAGTATGCGTACGTTGGGGATGTTGACAAGCATGACAATCATAACGCTGATTTTTTCAGTTTTCATGGGTGGGCAATCGGTAAACAGCGCAACTCAGCAGATGTTTTTGCGTAGTATGCAGATATCGCTGTTTGTTTTAAGCGCCTTATGTGTGTCGGCGGTGGTGATCTCTTTTGGTCGTCATCAGCATCAGGGTTCCTGAAAATATAAAGGGGAGAAATAAGGATGAACAAGATACTTCTGGTTGGAATTGGTGGTTTTGTCGGCGCTACCCTGCGTTATCTGGTGGGCGGTTTTGTGCAGAACCTGTCGCAGAGCATCAGCTTTCCCTATGGTACTTTGACCGTCAATATCGTCGGCTGTTTTTTTCTTGGTCTGCTTTCACACATGGCGGAACTCAATATGGGGGTAAGTGCCGAAGTACGTTTGTTTGTCATGATTGGTCTGCTGGGATCGTTTACCACCTATTCAACCTTTTGTAACGAAACCGTAGGTTTGATGCAGGATCGTTTTTCTCTGGGACTTATCAATATCGGTATCCATCTGATTCTTGGTTTAGGTGCAGTATTGCTGGGGCGCTATGTTGTGATTACATTGTGGAGATAAAAGATGAAAATTGCTACTGAAGGACAGTTGTTGAGGATATTTATTGGTGAAAGTGCCAAACATGACGGTAAACCGCTGTATGAATGGATAGTGCTGGAAGCACGAGAGCAAGGTATGGCGGGGGCGACTGTACTGAAAGGGATGATGGGCTTCGGTGCCAGCAGTCGAATCCACACGGCTAAAATATTGCGCCTCTCCCTCGATTTGCCGCTGGTTATCGAAATTGTTGATAGCCCAGAAAAAATAGTTGCATTTTTAGAGCACATTGACGGCGTGATTGACAGCGGGCTAGTTACTTTAGAACGGGCTGAAGTGAAAATTTATCGTACGGATAAGAGCTGAAATCAGATCCGCGCTGCCAAAGGATGCCAATGGATGTGTAACATGTAAACGATGGGCACGTCGTTTCACTCCTTTGCCCATCCTACGGATGATATAGAATCGCAAGGTAGGATGGTGCAAAGCGAAGCGTGCCCATCGGATCACCGGCAAAATCGATAATGCGGAACGGTGCGGATAAAGTAGGATGGCGCAAAGCGGAGCGTGCCCATCAATACAAATGAAACGAAATTATGTTGGATTGAGCGATTAAGGTAGGATGGGCAAAGCGCAGTGTGCCCCTCACCGGTAAGAGCGATGTTCGCGGTTTGTAACTAACTCTATGATGGGCACGTCGTTTCACTCCTTTGCCCATCCTACGCAGAATATTGCCGTGATTACGGTAGGATGGTGCAAAGCGAAGCGTGCCCATCACCGGT
>NBLX01000007.1:47530-55449 GCA_002084705.1 Desulfobacteraceae bacterium 4572_35.1 | reverse complement strand
AAACAAATGATTAAAATTACACAACACAACTATTCAGTACATCTCCAGTTGAACACGTAATCCCCATAGCAAGGATATTTGTCGCCACGGACGGCGACAACAAACCCAACGATTGGGTTTATGTATCCCTTGATGTGGGGATTACGTGTTCATCATGCTGAATGTTTACTATACAACAACACAAAGTTTTATAATCACAAAGTTTTTTTAATATTACCAAACACAATATAAATGGACAAAAAGGGTTTGAGAAACTCCCAAACCCTCTTCGTAATGTAAAGCAAAAACCTTGCAATAATAACTTTACAACGCCGCTACCATCTCTTTCATTTCATCCTTGGCAGCAAGCTTCATTTTTTGAATTGTTTTACGTTCAAGTTCCTGTTCTGCCGTTAAAAATGAAATTTCGTCTAAACGTTGTAACTGCTTGTCGAGCAACCTATGCTCCTCATACAACTTACGAAACCTCGCATCTTTCTCACACAGCTCACCCACCACATCCTGGTTTAAATCCATTAAGTACCTCCTGTAAGAAGTTCACTAACATAGCAATCGGTAACGTTGGAATAACCAATATCCATTACAGCACCAAGCCAATCAGGCAACAACAGATAATGACTTTATCTTGAGTGAATCCAAAACACATAACCATTTCAACTTCACAAACAGATTAGACCAAGAATTGGACTTTTGTCAACAATTGGAACAGGGCAACTACGGGACTGGTTCAATACTTCTTTGACTATTCTTGTGTAACTCAGCATCAGACAAGCGCACATAAACCGGGCGTAGATCAAAAGGGGTAACTACAGTTGCCGCCTGTGCCTGAGCAACAACCAGCAGCCCCGCAGCGCCAGCACGCGGAACCTCATTAAAAGCACAAGACAATAACGCCAATTCCGGCAACCGATCTAGGATAATATCATGATATACCCTCACACCATTGCCAACAAAAATGGTTCTAGTTGTCACTTCTACAGCAAGATTTGCGGGGGAAATAACCCGCTCTACCCCTTGCAAACGTGGCAGCATATCATCCCAACAATAACGTGCTGTATAAACTTCATGCTTGCGCGCATCCAACAACACCTGAACAGGTAAGCAACTTGGTCCATTGGCATACGCAACAGTTTGCAGAGACGATACAGCATAAATTGGCAATGCAAGCGCCTGAGCTAAACCTTGTACTGTCGCCAAACCTACCCGCAACCCAGTAAAAGAACCAGGACCAACAACCACCACCAATCCATCGATATCGTGCAGAGTTAACTCTGCTTCATCAAGAAGATATTGTATGTAGCGTAATAAACAGTCTGAATGGCTGCGCTTTTTAATCTGAACAACAATTTCTGCCAACACCTGTGAGCTAGAGACCAATGCAACACTACCGGCAGTGGTTGAACTATCGACACACAACAGCATTTTAGAATTACACTTAATCACAAAAATATCCGCACAATATCGTTATAGAAGGCTAGCAACATCAACATCAACAACAGCCCAAGACCAAGTTGTTGCATCATTTCGCGGGTACGCAATGAAACTGGCTTTTTCATAATTAATTCGATAAAATTGAAAAACAGGTGCCCTCCATCAAGCACTGGAATTGGCAACAAGTTCAAGATTCCTAACTGAATACTCAGAAAGGAGAGCACCGTCAGGATAGTGCTAAAATCTGTCTGCACCGCCTGACCAGCAATCTGCATCACCATGATGGGTCCACCAATATTAGCGGCAGACACATGACCGGAAACCATTTTGCGTAAAAAAACCAAGGTTAGATCTACCAGTTCGAAGGTACGTTTAAAACCAGTTTTTATAGCACCAGATACACTGTACTGCTTTAGCGTTAAATTCTGTTGTGGTGAAATGCCTATCAACCACATTTTTTTAGCATCATCTCTTTGCGCAACAATATTGAAGTGCAACTGATTACCGTTGCGCAGCACTGTAAAATCGGCTTTTTCTCCTGCCAAGTCCTGGATAACTGTATGTAAATCATACCACGAGGTTATAGCAGTAGAATTGATTTTAACAATACGATCGCCACCTTGCATTCCCACCTTTACAGCAGGCATATTGTCGCGCAAACTGCCAACAACCGCATCCTGCTGGGGCAGCAGTCCCAGAGATTGCAACCCCTCCAGACTCCCATTCTCTGGTGGAAACTGCAATTGTACTATTTCATCTGAACGTTTAACAGAAAGCTTGAGCAACCCGCCCACATTAGGGATCAAAGCCTTGTCGGTGCTGCTCCAGGTCGGAACAATCACATTATTTACGGCTTCAATACAATCACCTACCACAAAACCAGCTCGTTGAGCTTCAGAACCATCGACAACATAACCAATACAGGCAGGTTCATCTAAGTAAGCCGGAACATTTACCCCAACCATGTAGGCAAGCGGGAGCAACAATAATGGCAACAGCAGATTCATGACTGGTCCGGCGGCAACTATAGCCATCCGCTGCTGTATAGATTTGTGGGCAAAAGAACGTTGTCGTTCTTCAGCTGTCAAAGGCTGTTCAGTTTCCTCCTCGGTTTCGCCCACTCCCTCACCCAGCATCTGCACATAGCCACCTAAAGGGATAAGGCACAACTGATATTCAGTTTCTCCCCACTTATAACTGAACAAACGTGGACCAAAACCAAGGGAAAATTTCAACACCTTGACTCCGGTAAGTTTGGCAACGCTAAAATGACCAAATTCATGTATAAAAACCAGGACACCTAACATCAAAATGCCCGATACAACTGTAACCATCGAACCCTACCTGCCGCTTTAAAAAACTTGCCACAGCAACTTCGTTAGCCGCATTCAACACTACTGGAGCCGATCCACCCTCCGCCAAAGACTGGTAAGCAAGCTTAAGACAGGGAAACATCTCCAAGTCCGGCTGATTGAAACTAAGTTCAGCGCTGGCACACAAATCCAACGGTGATAATTTTAACGGCAATCGCTCCGGCCACGCCAAGGCATATGCAATGGGAGTTTTCATATCCGGCACACCAAGTTGAGCCAACACCACGCCATCAACAAACTCCACCATAGAATGAACCACACTCTGTGGGTGAATATGGACATCAATTTGCTCAGCACCAACATCAAACAACCATCGCGCCTCGATAACTTCTAACCCCTTGTTCATCATAGTGGCAGAATCGATAGAAATTTTTTTTCCCATATCCCAGTTAGGATGTGCTAACGCCTGTTCAAGGGTAGCATCTTTAAGCTGGTCATAACTGCTATTACGAAAAGGTCCACCAGAAGCCGTCAATATCAACTTACGAACATCCCGTTTCCGCTGACCAGACAACGCTTGATAAATTGCTGAATGTTCACTATCTACTGGGAGCATATTCACCCCATTACGCTTTACTGCTTGAGTAACCAAAGCTCCGGCCATAACCAACGATTCTTTATTGGCAAGAGCAATATCCTTACCAGCATTGATAGCGGCAAGGGTAGGAACCAGACCTGCGGCACCAACTATGGCCGAAACCACCATCTCCACATCGCTACAACAGGCACAAGCCACCGCTCCATCAACCCCAGAGCGTATATCAACTTCAATTCCACCAACTAAAGCTCTCAAAGGCTCAATATCGGTAGCTCGCTCAACTGAAACCAGCTTAGGTTTAAAAATACGTATCTGCTGCGCTAACAGGGTAATGTTTTTCCCGGCGCACAGTGCTACAACACAGTAACGCTCGGGAAACTCAGCTGCCACTTCAAGAGTACTAACACCAATTGAACCAGTGCTGCCAAGGATACTCAATATTTTCATCAGTTAAACATCACAGTGGTTAAATAGACATAAGCGTAAACAGCGGGAAATGAAAACAGCAGGCTATCTATACGGTCAAGCATCCCCCCATGACCAGGAAAAATAGTACCAGAATCTTTTATATCAGCATTGCGTTTGATCATTGATTCAAACAAATCACCTAATTGGCCAAATACTGCGGCAAAAATACCAACCATAAGGCAATCTACCCATCCTGTAGCGGGCAACAGCCACAAGTGCGCACTTAAGGCAACTATCACTGCCCCCAGCAAACCGCCTAGAGCACCTTCAACACTTTTTTTAGGGCTAATAGCCGGATAAAGGCGTCGTTTTCCCCAAGCACTGCCAACAAAATACGCACAGGAATCACATGCCATAGTCATAATTAGCACCAACAATACCCATTGTTTTCCCAAGGGTAATTCGTGTAACAACACCATAGTAGTTAACAGCAAAGGCACGTATAACCACCCAAGTACCACTTCGGCGAATTCTGCAACAACGGTATGTATCTCTTGGTAATTAAACAGAAAATAAATAGCAAAACCAATGAACAATATTGCCATGACCAAAATAAACAGCTCCGGGTAATAAACCAATAACGGCAATTGCAACGCACCAAACACTATAGCGAAATATTTAAGTAACCACCGCTGCGGCAGCATCACCATGGAATACAATTCCCACAACGCAACTGCAGCAACCATAGTTACAACTGATACAAAAAACGCACCTGGAACAGCCAAGGTCAAAAACAGAACTACTGGCAAAACTATAATAGCTGTAATAATTCGCTGCTTAATTGGCTTTCTCCTCAAACTCACCCTGCTGTTGACAATCAGAGGTAACAACCGCACCAAAACGACGACAACGTCCGGAATAGTCTTCTAAAGCAAGTTGCAATTGTTCATCATCAAACTCAGGCCAAAAACAGGAGCAGAAATATAATTCGGTATAAGCAGATTGCCACAACAGAAAATTACTGATCCGCATTTCGCCGCTGGTTCGAATCAATAAATCTGGATCCGGCATAGTTGCAGTATCAAGATAAGCAGAAAAACTTTCTTCGCTGATATCTGCAACAACAATCTTTCCCGCGTTGACATCAATCATTAGACGCTGTGTAGCTCTAACTATTTCATCCCTAGCTCCATAGGAAAGCGCAAGAGTTAAGGTCATACCACTATTTTCTTGGGTCGTAGAAACAGAGTGTTGCAACGATTTCGATATTTTTTCAGGCAACTTAGTTAAATCACCAATAACCTGCAAACGTATACCATTCTCTTGTAGTAATTCCATCTCACTTTCGAGATAAACTCCCAATAAAGACATCAGGGCCTGCACCTCACCCGCCGGGCGTTTCCAATTTTCGGAGCTAAAAGCATACAGTGTCAAATAACGAACACCCAGGTTTGCACATTTTTTCACTACATTCCGAACGGTGTTCACCCCTCGCTGATGACCGGCAATACGCGGCAAGCCTTTTAATTGAGCCCAGCGACCATTGCCATCCATTATAATAGCCAGATGTTGTGGTAAAATCATTTCGTCACTATTCCTTATTCACCTTGCCTACAAAGTGATATAACAAATCCGACACTCAATAGTTATAGCTAAATAACTACTTTAAAAGAATCTAGTTAGCGATGAAATCTATCACGAACTACGCACATGAGCAAGACAAGCTATTGAGAGATCAAAACACCTTTTGCACTATACGCCCTATCGGGCGTACCAATAAAAAAAGGAGACCCAACGGATCTCCCTTTTTATCAATACAAAAAAGTTGTGACACTAAACCTCCATCAACTCTTGCTCTTTCTCGGCCACAACTTCTTCACTTAATTTTACAAACTTATCAGTTAATTCCTGACAGCTTTTTTCACTACGCTTAAGATCATCTTCAGTGATCTCTTTATCTTTTTCTAAGCTTTTAAGTAGATCGTTGGCTTCACGTCTTGCATTACGTATACTGATTCTAGCATCTTCGCACTTACTTTTAACCAACTTAACCATCTCTTTGCGTCGTTCTTCAGTAAGAGCGGGAATACCAATACGGATTATCTCACCATCGGACGAAGGAGTTAAACCAAGATCTGATTTATATATAGCTTTTTCAATTTCAGGCAATAAACTTTTTTCCCACGGCTGTACGGTTATCATGCGCGCTTCAGGTACAGACAAAGTTGCCACCTGAGACAGTGGTGACGGTGTCCCATAGTAATCTACGCGCACATCATCTAACAAGGAGACTGAGGCACGACCAGTGCGCACCTTGCTCAATTCTCGCCGCAGAGCAACTATCGCTTTCTCCATCGCTTTTTTAGCTTCATCCAACGTGTCTTTAATCATCAACTCTCTCCTTTAACAATGGTGCCAATCGACTCGCCCGTAACAACTTTGAAAATATTGCCAGCTTGAGTCAAATTGAATACAATTATAGGAAGATCATTATCCATACACAGCGATGTAGCAGTAGCGTCCATCACCTGTAAACCATTTTTCAACACATCCAGATAAGATAAAGAATCAAACTTAACCGCCGTCGGAACCTTAGCTGGATCAGCGTCATAAACACCATCAACCTTGGTTGCTTTAAGAATCACATCGGCACCGATCTCCATGGCGCGCAAACTTGCTGCTGTATCTGTGGTGAAATATGGATTCCCTGTTCCTGCAGCAAAAATAACCACACGCCCTTTTTCCAAGTGGCGCACTGCTTTTCTGCGGATATAAGGCTCGGCAATCTCACGCATCTCTATAGCCGACTGCACTCTGGTTTTAACACCAGCTGATTC
The DNA here is from genome assembly GCA_002084705.1 of Desulfobacteraceae bacterium 4572_35.1. Lineage (GTDB taxonomy): Bacteria > Desulfobacterota > Desulfuromonadia > Desulfuromonadales > Desulfuromonadaceae > Desulfuromonas. The sequence continues at coordinate 48,862 of NBLX01000007.1, read as the reverse complement.
CAGGGCATCCTGCAGCGCTAAACTGTTCATTACCGTGGCTAGCATACCCATATAGTCTGCACTAGCGCGATCCATACCAGCTGATGACGCCGCCAAACCACGAAAAATATTACCTCCGCCAATCACAACCGACAGCTGAACCCCTAGCTTCACAACATCATAGATCTCAGCAGCGATAGTAGTTATTATCTCAGGATCAATACCAAAACCATTTTCGCCAGCTAAGGCCTCTCCACTAAGTTTAAGTAATATCTTATTATACACAGGTTTAGCAGCTGCCATAACACACCAACTTTCTTATTTTTGTTGTAGTACAAACATTTAAGTCTTACCTTGTCAGTGATGCCACCTCTGCTGCAAAATCATCGGCACGTTTTTCAATACCTTCACCTAACTGGTAACGATCATAACCCATCAGAGTAACTTCTGCACCTATTTGTTTGGCGAGATCAGCAACAACTTTATTTACTTTTTTATCTGGATCAATAACAAATGCCTGCTCTAACAAGCAAATCTCACCAAAATATTTATTAATTTGACCCATAATAATCTTTTCAACAATATTCTCGGGTTTACCACTTTCGATAGCCTTTACCCGCATAATCTCTTTCTCTTTTTCTACAACCTCAGCAGGCACTTGCTCACGATTCAAATATTGAGGGGCAACAGCAGCAATATGCATCGCTAGTTGACGAGCTGTCGTCACAACCTCATCACAAGGTTTTTCGGTTGCAAGCTCAACAATAACTCCAATTTTACCACCAGCATGGATGTAAGACTCTACTATACCACTTTCTACTTCACGCCGGGCAAAACGGCGGATATTCATATTCTCACCGATAGTAGCTATCTGATGAGTCAACTCTTCTGCTACAGTACGCCCACTTCCAGGGAAATCTTCCTGTTGCAAAGCTTCCATATCTGCTGGAGCCTTTTCGGCGACCAACTGGGCGACACCAGCGGCAAAGGTACAAAATGCATCATTTTTTGCCACAAAATCGGTTTCAGCGTTAACTTCAACAACAACACCAACATTTTCCGAACCAGCAGCAACAATCGCCCCTTCAGCAGCAACACGACCAGATTTTTTTGCCGCAGCTGACAATCCTTTTTTTCGCAAGAAATCAATCGCTTCTTCAATATTGCCATCTGTTTCACTTAATGCTTTCTTGCAATCCATCATGCCAGCACCAGTTTTTCCACGCAATTCAGCTACCATTGAAGCAGTTATCTTTGCCATTCTCATATCTCCTATTTCCTATTTCCCTCAACCTTGCAGATAGCTACAACATGTCGAGGTAATATTTAATTAATTTCAACACTTGCATATAG
>NBLX01000007.1:0-47484 GCA_002084705.1 Desulfobacteraceae bacterium 4572_35.1 | reverse complement strand
GAATAACCACATTATATTTACCAATAAGCATGAAAAAGCGACCAATCACGCATGGTCGCTTTTTCAATTTTTACTATGTAAAACTATTAAGCTTTTTCTGCAGACTCAGGTGCAATTTCAGGTGCTACAGCGGGTGCTTCTACATGATCGGCACCTTCGTTGTCCGCACATGATGCGGCTTCACGGGCTTGAGCACCTTCGACACACGACTCTGCCATACTGGCAACAAACAGACGAATTGCACGAATTGCATCATCATTACCCGGAATAATATGATCAATTTCTTCAGGATCACAGTTAGTATCAACAACTGCAACTACCGGAATACCCAGCTTCTTGGCCTCTTTAACTGCAATTGCCTCTTTTTTAGGATCAATTACAAACATAGCACCAGGAAGTTTGGTCATCCCTTTAATACCACCAAGGTTCTTCTCTAATTTAATCCGCTCGCGGTCAAGCTGCAAACACTCTTTTTTGGTCAACAACTCAAAAGTTCCATCTTCTGCCATAGCTTCAATTTTTTTCAGACGATCAATACTACCCTTAATGGTAGCAAAGTTTGTCAGCATACCGCCAAGCCAGCGATTATTTACATAATACTGTCCAGCACGCACAGCCTCTTCTCTGATTGCATCCTGAGCTTGTTTTTTAGTACCGACAAACAAAACACTGTCACCGTTTTCCGCAATACTTTTTATAAAATTACTGGCAGAACGAAAATAACGTACCGTCTTCTGCAGATCTATAATATAAATACCGTTACGCGCACCAAAGATATAAGGCTTCATTTTTGGATTCCAGCGCTTGGTCTGGTGACCGAAATGGACACCTGCTTCGAGTAATTGCTTCATGGTAATTTTTGGCATTTTTGTTTTCCCTTCAATCTTAACTTTGTGGTTAAACCTCCGCCCCCAATTAAAATATGCTATACCGTCGTAATCCACCCTCTGTGGACACCACACTGCGGCACTTGGGAACGTGCGTCATTTTGACATATCGCGGATAAGTAACATAGCAGAGCAAGCCACGCAAGAAAAAAACAAGACAAAAAAAGAGAGTTATCTACGGTGACTGGTTTACATTGACTATCGTTTTGTAATAACATTCACAAATTATGTCTGCGCATCGAATTCAAAAATATATATTACGTGAAGTAACAATACCCTTTGTCCTCGGCATTGCCCTATTCTCTTTTGTATTACTTTTGGGGAAAATGCTTAAATTAATTGAATTAATCATCGACAAAGGGGTACCAATCAGTCAAATCACTATGCTGTTTGCTTCGCTACTCCCATCTTTTTTTGTCATTACAGTGCCATTATCTTTTCTGTTAGGCACCATAATCGCTTTCAGCAGACTTTCAGCTGACAGTGAAGTGGTTGCAATGAAAGCTGCCGGCTTCAGTTTATATCAATTGGCCAAGCCGGTTATTATTCTCTCGGTATTAGTATGTTTTTTTACCGGTTGGCTAACCCTTTACGCCGAGCCCCTCGGTCGCACAAGTTTACATCAACAGCTTATAGATATGGCCTTCAGTAAAGCTGCCGTAGCAATCACACCTCAGGTTTTCAATGAAAAGATTGATGGGCTGGTCTTGTATGCCAATAAAGTGGATCCTAAAACAGGAGCCCTGCAGAACGTGTTCATATCTGATAATCGCATGGATCAAACACCAGCGATAATAAGTGCACAACAGGGAAGAATATACAGCGACAGCAATAGCAAAAAACTACTGATGCACCTTCATCAGGGAGCAATCCATCGTCTGCAACAACAGGAATCTCAAATATATCAGGTAATTGAGTTCAACGATTACGACATCAACCTTTCCCTTAAAGAGGGGGATCAGAAAACCAAAAAACGTGCCGGTAAAATCTCCGAACTGAGTACCGCCGATTTAATGAAAAAAATAGCTACCCCATCAGAAAAAAAAAGATACAAATATCAGGCTGAACTCAATGAACGCCTAATATTGCCGTTATCACCGTTAATTTTCGCCATAATTGCCATTCCGTTGGGCATCAAGTCGCACCGCTCCAGTCGTGGCGGTGGATTTGCCAGCGCTCTATTAGTATTCATGACCTACTACCTGTTATTCTCTATCAGCAAAACCATGGTTCTAGATAATGGTTGGCCAGCACATCTAAGTATGTGGACTCCAACGTTGCTGTTTTTTATTTTCAGTACGTTGTTGTTAAAATATGCAGCAAAAGAGCAACCGATACCAGGCAGTGCCGCCATACAAAAACTTATCAACAACATAACCAACTACTTAAGCAGAAAAAGATAAACTGTGACAATTATCAACCGCCACCTGTTAACCACATTTTTACGCATCACCATGCTGTCCTTGGGTGTGTTTGTCGGCATCTATCTACTCATCGATTTTTTCGACAAGATTGATGATTTTTTAGAATATAAAGCGCCAGTAGCTCTATATTTTTCTTTTTTTGCATACAAATTGCCACAAATCATCTCTCAGGTATTACCACTGGCCATTTTAATGGGTGTTTTTATGACACTAGGCACCTTCAGCAAAAGCAATGAATTAACCGCAATGCGTGCCGGAGGTATCAGCCTCTTTAAAATAATCGTTCCACTAATCGTGGCAGCAACGCTATTCACATGCCTGCATTTCACCATCAACGAATATATAGTACCAATCAGCGTACACAACGCTGATCACATTTTGCGTACAGAGATAAAGGGGAAAGTTGCCCCTCTAGAAAAAAGAGACAATTTATGGTTTCGCGATCAAAATGATTTTTATCACATCAACTTGGTAGTACCAGATTCCGCTAGCCTTAATGGCGTATCAATCTATCAACTCGACAACGAACTAAAGTTACAACAACGGATAGAGGCAAAACAGGTAAAATTTATAGAAAATACATGGATTGCGGATCAGGCAACGATTCGCAAATTTGACCAAAACAGCGGTCAACTCAACACAGAACAAAGCATCAGCAATTTGAAACTTCCGCTAACAAAAAAACTGAGTGCTTTCCACACCTACAGTGGCAATAACGATGAATTAAACTTCACCCAATTGCGCCGACTGAGCAACAAGCTGCAGCAGGAAGGTCTGGACGCCACCCGCTACAAAGTAGATATGTACGCCAGGCTGGCAACACCTTTTGCCTGCCTTATTATGGCCTTCGTAGCCATCCCCTTCGCTTTGCAAAAAAGTCGCAACATAAACCTAGCGCTAGGAATATCCCTCAGCGTGATAATTGGTGTGGCCTTTTATATAATTCAATCGACATTGATCACATTAGGTTACTCTGCGATTCTACCTCCGTTAGTTGCAACATGGTCAACCAACATAATTTTCCTGATGTTCAGTTGCTTTCTGATCCTGTCTGCTAACGACTAAATCAAAAGCGCTCACGTAAACGTTCAACACGGCACACACCCTTCACCGCTTTTAGTGATTTCATCACTTTCTTAAGATGATCAACATTTTTCACCTCAATCTCAAATTCATTAAGCCCCTTACTGCCACTACTAGTGTGCACGCGCGCGCTAATAATATTAGCCTCACAATTAGTGATGCAGGCTGTTATCTCCGCCAGCACCCCTTTTTGATCATGGCAGTAGACATTAATTTTGACATTGCGTGAAACGTTGGAGTTCATGTCCCATTCAACTTCGACACGTCGTTGCGGATCACTCTCAAGCAGATGTGGGCAATCAGCGGCATGCACAGTTATTCCGTGACCACGGGTGATAAAGCCAACTATATCATCGCCCGGCAAAGGATTGCAGCATTTAGCAAACCGTACCAGCACATCTTCAATCCCCTGGATTCTGATGGCACTATGTGATGGTTTTTTGCGAATCTTATCCATCACGCGCCCAAGGCTAGGCAAGCGTCGTTGTGGACGGACAACATCTACCGGCAACAGCCGACTGACAACCTGTCGTGCCGACAACTTACCGTAACCGACACTTGCCAACATATCATCCACCTGTTTGTAGCCAAAATCCTTGGCAACTTCGAGCATAATAGATTCACCAAGCATCTTATTTAAAGTGTGATGATATTTGCGCAATTCCTTGTCAAGAATATTTTTGGCCAGTTCAATGCTCTGTTCGCGTTCCTGAGTTTTAACCCAGTGGCGGATACGATTACGCGCCTTTGATGACTTAACCAGATTCAACCAATCCTTACTCGGCGTCTGATGGGGAGATGTCAGAACTTCAACCACATCACCATTGTGCAATTCGGTTTTCAGCGACACCATCTTACCGTTAACTTTGGCGCCAACACAACGATGACCAACATCACCATGAATAGCATAAGCAAAATCTATGGGACATGCACCACGCGGCAACTCACGCACATGACCTTGGGGGGTAAAAACATAAACCTCTTCAGGAAACAGATCGACATGAGGCTCGCTTACTACATCCAGAGAGGTGCTCATCTCGCGCTGCCACTCAACCATATGTCTTAACCAACTGAAACGTTTATCGTCACCATTGTGCCCCGCAGTGGAGACCCCCTCTTTATACATCCAGTGGGCAGCAATTCCTTCCTCAGCAATACGATGCATCTCAGTGGTGCGGATTTGCACCTCCATCCGCTTTCCGTACGGCCCAATAACCGAGGTGTGCAACGACTGATACATGTTGGACTTGGGCATGGCGATAAAATCTTTAAAACGTGACGCTATCGGCTTCCACGCCTCGTGAATTATCCCCAAAGCGGCATAGCATTCCCGCACGTTACCGACGATTATTCTAAAGGCGATCAAATCATACATCTGATCAACATCAATTTTCTGGCGCTGAATTTTTCGATACACCGAAAAAAGATGCTTGGAGCGTCCTGACACCTCACCCTCTATCCCCTGACTCGACAACTTATCGTGAATTTTTTCCTTTACCTGCTGCACATATTGATCACAGGCATCGGTTTTAAAAACATTTACCTTTTTACTCAGTTCAGCGTAGTCGTCAGGATAAAGATATTTAAAAGAGATATCCTCCAACTCACTCTTCATCCAACTGATCCCCAATCTGTTAGCAAGGGGGGCGTACACATCCATAGTTTCACGAGCCAAGCTAAGTTGCTTTTTCTGCGGCAAACGTTCCAATGCCTGCATATTATGTAAGCGATCCGCTAATTTTATGAGGATGGTGCGAAAATCACGCGCAATAGCCAACAACATCTTGCGAAAACTCTCTGTCTGTTGACCTCCACCTTTTTGAAAAATTATAGTGTTAATCCTAGTTAAACCCTCTACCAGCAATACCACCTTATCGCCGCACTGTTCGCGTAATTCTTCAATTTCGACAAGCTTTCTTTCCAGCACATCGTGAACTAGCCCCGCAGCAACAGTTGTTACATCCATATTAAGTCGCACTAGAATTTTGGCAACAGCCAGGGGATGTTCGAACAACAAATTGCCATCATCATCGACCTGCGCACCGTGAACCTTTTCACTGAGCAGATATGCTTGTTTAATCAGATTAAGATCTGCAGTAGGCAGATATTTTTTAACGCTGGCAAGAATTTCATCAAGAGGATTCAAGAACTTACACCTTGGGGATAAAACAGGGATTCAAAGCTTTAACATCAACAGGCGCCACTCGAATATCCGGGTGGCGCCTGTTAGCGACAGACAACTATTATTAATGGGTACGAGTATCAGGTGCCTCAAAATCAACCTTACCTGCGGCAATCTCACGCAGCGCCTGTACCACTTTTTTATTACCTGATGCGTTTTCAAGCAACGGTGGTGCCCCACGGTATAACTGTTTTGCCCGTTTTGCCGCTACCATAGTCAATAAAAAACGATTCGAAATTACCTCTAAACAATCTTCAACTGTTACGCGTGCCATATATATAGCTCCTTAAATGTTAAACATCTTGCAATTCAATAATCAATTATTCTACGTTAAACTGCTGTTCAATCCACGGGAATACCATATCACCACGACAACGCTGGGCTGAAATAACCGCCTTAAGTTCTGCTATCGCTTGGTCTAACTCGCCATTGACAATAATGTAATCATACCAGCGCGCCTGCGCCATTTCAACTGCGGCATTTTCAATGCGGCGACTGATAACTTCTGCACTATCGGTACCACGACCACGCAACCTGTTTTCCAATACAGCAAAACTTGGCGGTGCGATAAAAATAAAGACCACATTCAGGTCAAGTTTTTTCAACTGCAGAGCACCCTGAAAATCTATATCCAACAGAACATCTCTACCGTTGCTACGTGCATCAGTCAAAGTTTTAAGCGCTGTACCATAGTAGTTGCCGTGCACTTGCGCCCACTCGACAAGCTCTTCGGCAGCAATCATCTGTTTAAAAACATCTTGAGTTACAAAATAGTAATCAACACCATCCACCTCACCAGCCCGGATTGGGCGCGTGGTAAATGAGATAGACTGCCCCAATTCAGAGAACAAGTCAATAATTGCATTACACAACGTGGTTTTTCCAGCACCAGACGGTGCTGAAATCACATACAATAAACCCTCTCGTTTCATTTTCTACCTATTCTATGATGATCTCGCAAAACGAATTCGATGGTTAAACAAAAAATTTCGCGTCCCAAGACGTAGCGGTTGGTCTGGTATGAAGGCATACGTGTTGAATGCCGAAGTCTTAAACAAACGCAGCAACGCAGGTAAACAGATTTTTTGCGCCACCATCATTCTATATTTTGTATCTGCTCACGTATCTTTTCCAATTCAGCCTTAATCGCCACCACTTGGCTGGTAAGATCGGCGTCATTGGATTTTGATCCCATGGTGTTGGTCTCACGGTTCAACTCTTGAAGTAAAAAATCCATTTGGCGACCAACAGCATCCTGAGCACTAAACAATTGCTTAAACTGAATCAGGTGGCTATTAAAACGCACCACCTCTTCACTTATATCGCACCGATCAGCAAATATCGCCACCTCTTGCGCAACTCTCTGTGGATCAACTTCAACTCCATCCTGAAGTCTATCCAGCCGCATCTGTAGTTTTTCTTGCCACTCAACAGCAACCTGCGGCGCTCTGTTCTCGACTGTGTCCAACATCTGCTCAATCACTTCAAGGCGGGTCTGTATATCCTGCTGCAAAACCATCCCTTCCTGGCTACGCATTTTTTCAACCGCGTCAATAGCTAAAGACAATGCCTGTTTGATGCCATCGCGAACCAATTGCTCATCCATGTCCGCTTCACGCAACTGAATCACATCCTTTTGTGCAGCCAGCAGGGAAACTGGAATCTCTTCTGACAACTTGAATTGATCGCTCAATTGTTTAAATAGCTTTACATACTCTCCAGCCAGCACCTCATTTACCACCGGGGTTACCACCGCTTGTTCAGCTGTCTCGCGAGTAACAAACAGATCAATTTTCCCTCGAGTCAAGCGTGCTGCCACCTGTTTCTTCAGTTCACGCTCAACAAACAACAGCTGACGCGGCACCTTCAAGCTAATATCTGCATGGCGATGATTGACTGTCTTTATCTCAACAATGTACTGGGCATCACTGCCAAAAAACGATCCCTTACCGTATCCGGTCATACTTTTAATCATTTGAGAATCCATTTCGAAACAACTTTAATGTTTTAATTATGATGATCTCGCAAAAACGAATTAGACGGCTAAACAACAATTTCGCACCACAAGGCGTAGTGATTGTTCGAGAGCGAAGATATAATATTATACATCGAAATCTTGAACATACACTACAACGCTGGTGGGCGAACTTTTTGCGACGCCATCAGGAATGCTCATAACCATGAGGATTTTGCTGCTGCCATCGCCATGCGTCGGCCATCATAGTATGCAGTGAACGCTGCGCCTGCCATCCCAATTCCCGTCGCGCCTTGCTCGGATCGGACCAACATTCACCGATATCACCGGTACGCCGTGGCTCTATTTTATAATCTACTTTACAACCGCTAACCTCTTCAAACGCATGAACCATATCTAACACTGAATAACCATGCCCAGTACCAAGGTTCCACACTTGAGCTCCATTGTGATTTTCAAGAAAATCCAATGCCTTAACATGACCACTGGCCAAATCGCACACATGGATATAATCACGAACACCTGTACCATCTTTGGTCGAATAATCATCTCCAAAAACCGATAACTGCTGTAACCTGCCCACAGCAACCTGAGTTATATACGGCAAAAGGTTATTTGGTACTCCATCGGGATCTTCGCCAATCATACCACTTTCGTGTGCGCCAACAGGATTAAAATAACGCAACAACGCAATCGACCAACGTGGATCAGCACAACTTAAATCTTCAAGAACCTGCTCAATTATCCATTTTGATCTACCGTAAGGATTTGTTACCCCACCAACTGTAAAATTCTCCAGAATCGGCATCTGCTCCGGTTCACCATAAACCGTAGCAGAAGAACTAAACACCAGCCGAAAAACACCGGCAGCCTCCATAGCCTGACATAACGTGATTGTACCACCTACGTTATTATCATAATAACGCAAAGGCTCAGCCACACTCTCGCCCACCGCCTTCAACCCAGCAAAATGGATCACCGCACTAAAATCATATTGTCTAAACAATTCATCAAGCTTGCGGCGTTCACGAATATCTGCATGCACAAATTCGAGCTTGCGCCCAGTTATTTTTTCCACGCGGAGCAGCGATTCGGCACTGCTGTTAGATAAATTATCTAGCACAACCACATCGTACCCAGACTTCAAGAGTTCAACCACAGTATGCGAACCTATGTAGCCCGCACCACCAGTTACTAAAACTACCATCTACATACTCCGCTTTATAATTTTTGTTAATTACTGACGATGCAGATGTGAATCAGTTGCTGGCGTATACTCAGGCACCAACAAGCGCAACTGTTTCAACACCTCTGCCAAGTCCATCTCCCGAGCAAACTGCTGCAATTGCTCAACTCTGTGCAACAACTGATCTTCATCCTCTACAACAGCAGCAGCAACACAGATCTTCTCATGCTGGGTTGTCTGCACCCCTTCACCCGACAGCAATAGCTCTTCATACAGTTTTTCACCAGGTCGCAAACCAGTAAATTTAATTTCGATATCCTCATAAGGCACCTTCCCCGACAAGCGGATAAGTTCCTCCGCCAGATGAACTATTTTTACCGGTTCCCCCATATCAAGCAAGTAAATTTCACCACCGTTACCCATACTTCCTGCCTGAATAACCAATTGAGCCGCCTCAGGAATGGTCATAAAAAAACGGGTTATATCTGGGTGGGTAACAGTAACAGGACCGCCGGCTTTTATCTGAGCAGTAAATGTCGGAATAACGCTACCATTGCTGCCGAGCACGTTACCGAAGCGCACAGTAACAAAACGGGTTTTGCTACGACGCGCCAAAGCTTGAACCAGCTTTTCTGCCACCCGCTTTGTGGTACCCATCACATTAGTTGGGTTCACTGCTTTATCAGTTGACACCATCACAAACCGCTCAACACCAAACTTGTCGGCAGTTTCGGCTACCACCTGCGTGCCACGAACATTGTTATTTACCGCCTCGGCTGGATTGATCTCCATCATGGGAACATGTTTATATGCCGCAGCATGAAACACCACCTCAGGCATAAACTCAGCAAAGATAGCTTCCACTCGAGCTCGATAGCGGATATCACCAACAATAGGGAAAACAATTACATGGGCAAAATATTGTTTCAGCTCATTATCGATCAAAAACAACGCTGTTTCACTGTTTTCAAATAGCACAATTTTGTCTGGATTAAAACGTGCTACCTGCCGACAAAGTTCACTACCGATACTACCACCAGCACCGGTAATCAACACCCTTTTACCACTTAGATATCCCGTTATCTTTTGTGTATCAAGGCGTATCTGATCACGCCCTAACAGATCTTCCAAAGAAACATCTTTGAGCATCTGCACTGAAACCGAGCCATCAATCAAGCTACCAACATTTGGTAATGTTTTACATACAACATCTACCTGTTGACACAAATAGTTTATCTCTTTTATTTTATTACTAGATGCCGAAGGCATCGCGATAATAACTTCATTAATCCCCTTACGAAGACAAATTTTCGCTATATCCAAACATTGCCCCAACACCGGAACACCCTGGAATTTTTCTCTTTGTTTGCTCTGATCATCATCCACAAATCCAACCGCTTTAGATTGCAGTTTATTATTTAAACGCAACTCGCGGGCAATCATCTGTCCTGCATCACCGGCACCAACTATCAGCAATCTTTTGATAGCATGTGTTGAAATAACCATTGGATAATAATGTTCACGTAAAGCACGAATTATGAACCGTGCTCCAGATACCAACAAGAAACAAAACACACCATCCAACACTAAAATTGAGCGTGGTATAAACTCTAATCTATATACAAATACGGCATAAGCAATAACACCTGCAGACGAAAACACAACCACTTTAAAAATTACAATCAGATCAGCCATAGAAACATAACGCCACCAACCACTAAACAAACGGTAGCGCCAAAATATCAGCATCTTAATAACTAATACCGCCGGCAATAAACGCCAGAAAGCACGCAAATTAGCATCAGAAAGATTAAAATCGAAGCGTACAACAAACGCCAGCCATAGTGCCAACACCACAAACACAATGTTGGCAACAATTATCAACGGTCTCCTTTTTTTTAACAAATTTTTCATTATGTTCCGCAAGAATAACTTAAAAAAATTTTATTTATCAATATAGAAGCGCGTTAACAACGATAATCCCCCGCAACAAAGGACGAATCTATACCATACTTAATATTAAAAATGTTGCACTTTATCAAATTTATACTTATCTTATTGCTGGTTATTAATTATTCAACACAAACAAGGAGGTCTTAATGTTACACACAATCAAGAAAGCTCTGGTAATGTTGGTAATAACAACAATTTTGGCAACTCCAGCTACTATCCTGGCCGCAGATACTGGCGAAATTAACATCAATACTGCCACAAAAATAGAACTACAGGAGATAAAAGGTGTTGGACCAAGTATGGCTGAAAAAATTATCAACTACAAAGAGCAACATGGTCAATTTCACAAAATTTCAGAACTATGTAATATAAAAGGAATTGGCGAAAAATCACTTCAAAAAATAGCTGGACAGGTTTGCATTAAGTAAACTCAACAGAATGGCAAGGGGAAAACAGGTCATAGAAAACACCCCTTGCCATATTTTTTAATCACAGAGAAATTAGATGCCCTATCTCAACAAGAAAAAAAACACTACAAACGCAATCCTAACCTCCTGGTGTTTTTTTATACTGATATATTCAATATCATCTCTATCAAGTATCGCCTGCGCCTTCGAACCAATGCTACCACGGGTGTATTCAACTCAGATCGATGTTACCGGCTGGTTAATGAGTGAAAAACTCGATGGTGTACGCGGATATTGGGACGGTAAACAACTGTATTCAAAAAATGGGAACCTTCTATATCCACCAGCAGACTTCACTCAAAATCTTCCAAATTTTCCACTGGAAGGGGAACTATGGGGCGGACATAACACCTTTGAGCAAACAATAGCCATTGTACAACGTAAAAAAAACAACGCAGACTGGCTCAAATTAAAATTTGCCATTTTTGACGCTCCAGCAGTAGCTGGAGGGTTCATTCAACGCATAGCAAAAGCACAAAAATGGTTTATTGACCATCCCAGCAATTACGCCTTTATCATCAAACAAACCAAAGTCCACAATACAAAACAACTTCAAAACCAACTTGCTACAATTGAAAAAGCTGGGGGTGAAGGGCTAATTGTACGCAAAGCAGATGCATCTTACATAAAGGGGCGTAGCCACTCAATACTAAAAGTAAAAAGTTACCAAGATGCAGAAGCAACTGTTATTGATCACCTGCCGGGGAAAGGACGAAACAATAACCGACTTGGAGCATTACTGGTAGAACTCGAAAACGGCATCAGATTCCGTTTAGGCTCAGGATTCAGCGACCATGAGCGGGAGCATCCACCTGCCATTGGTGAAAGCATAACCTTCAAGTATTATGGAAACTATACATCAGGAATTCCCAAATTCCCTTCATATATCCGCCTCCGTCGAGACACTGTACATAAAATCACTACAAACTAAACCATTTCTTGATCTGACACGTAGAATTAAATATAAAAGCCAGACCCATATTCATACGAGTCCGGCTCTAATGATATAATATTGTTTACGACTAAAACAAACAGCTTAATCTAAAACTACCAACAGATCATCCTGCTGCACTTGATCTCCTTCACCAAATGGCAGTTCTTTTACTACGCCGTCAATTTTGGCTTTAATGTTAGTCTCCATCTTCATCGCTTCGGTAACAATTAGGGTGTCACCCTCTTTTACACTATCACCGACACTGATATTCAGTTTGAAGATCTTACCCGGCATGGGCGCACCAATTTGTTTATCGTTGCCTTTTTCAGCTTTTTGGTGTTCGGCTTCGTCAGATTCGACGGACAAATCTTTTACCAAAATCTGGCGTGGTTCCCCGTTGAGTTCAAAATAGATATCTCTGGTACCATCGCTATGCACTTTGCCCACTGCGGTAAGTTTAACAATGAGGGTTTTGCCCGATTCAATCTCAATACTGACCTCGTCGCCAACATCGAGACCATAAAAATAAACCGGTGTAGGTAATACCGAAGTATCACTGTATTCCTGACGATGACGGTCAAACTCTTCAAAAACACCAGGATAGAGTACCGCCGATGACACGTCGCGATCTTTCACTTCATGTCCAAGTTTTTTCTCTAGATCAGCCTTTTTAGCGGTAAAATCTACTGGTTCCAGAAACTCACCAGGGCGATGGGTAAAAGGCTGCTCATCCTTGAGGATAATCTTCTGCAGCTCTTTCGGAAAACCGCCGTAAGGCTGACCCAGCATCCCCTTAAAGAAATCAACTACCCCCTGCGGAAAGGTCAATTCGTGGCCACGCTCCATAACATCTTGCGGTTCAAGGTTGTTTTGCACCATAAACATTGCCATATCACCAACAATTTTTGATGACGGCGTAACCTTGACCAGATCACCAAACATGTCGTTGACTTTGCGATACATCTGCTTGCACTCTTCCCAACGATGACCAAGACCAAGACCTTCAACCTGCGGTTTGTAGTTGGAATATTGACCGCCCGGTATCTCATGTTCGTACACTTGGGCAGTGCTGGCACGCAACTCCGATTCAAAGGGTTCGTAGTAGGTACGCACCGTCTCCCAGTAGTTGGCTAAAGTCTGCATTCCGTCGTTATCGACACTTGGATTCAACAAAGTACCTTGCATGGTTGACAACAAAGCATTCATGCTTGGCTGCGCTGTCAGTCCAGATATAGATGACAACGAAGTATCGACAATATCGGCTCCGGCCTGAGCCGCCATCAACAGCATGGTGCCGCCGTTACCGGAAGTATCATGGGTGTGCAGGTGCAGTGGGATACCGATCTCGTTTTTCAGAGCCTTAACCAGCTTTTCTGCCGCGAAAGGCTTGAGCAGCCCCGCCATATCTTTAATTGCCAAGATGTGAGCCCCCATAGACTCGAGCTCCTTGGCCATGTTTACATAATACTCCAGGGGATACTTGTCCCGCTTGGGATCAGTGATATCTCCGGTGTAGCAAATTGCGGCTTCACAGATGGCATTGTTTTTCTGCACCGCGTCCATGGCTACCTTCATCCCCTTAGTCCAGTTCAGGGAATCGAACACACGGAACACATCGATACCACCAGCGGCAGCCTTGGCGACAAAATCTTCAACCACGTTATCGGGATAGTTGGTATAACCAACGGCATTTGAACCACGCAGCAACATTTGAAACAACAGATTCGGCACCTGTTCACGCAATCGGTCCAAACGCTCCCACGGATCCTCGGTCAAGAAACGCATGGCCACATCGAAGGTTGCACCACCCCACATCTCCAGAGAGAACAAACCGCCAGCCAGATAACTAGTGGCGCGAGCGATCTTTTCCAGATCGTAGGTACGGATACGTGTTGCCATTATCGACTGATGGGCATCGCGCATGGTGGTATCGGTGAGGAGCAGTTGCTTCTCATTGAGTACCCAATCGGCCAGACCTTTTGGCCCCTTTGCCATAAGAATATCGCGGGTACCACGCGGGCGGATTGCTTCAACCGGAATATCGGGGATATCAGCAGCACACAGGTTTTTAAAATGGAGCCGTTTTTTGATATTGGGATAGCCATTCACTGATACATGACCGATATAATTGAGCAGCTTGTTGCCACGATCTTTTTTTACCCGTAAATGGTACAGCTCTGGATATTTATCCAGATATGAGGTATCACACTCCCCTTTCAGAAATGGTTCGTGGGTAACAACATTCTCCATGAAGCCAATATTGGTCTTGACACCACGCACACGAAACTCCTGCAATGCACGGTTCATGGTGCGACAAGCATCCTCAAAATCGAGCCCCCATGTGGATACTTTGACCAACAATGAGTCGTAATTAGGGGTAATCTGGGCACCGGCATAAGCACTTGCCGCGTCCAAACGAACGCCAAAACCTGCAGCAGAGCGATAAGCTTTTATGATGCCAAAATCTGGAGCAAAATTATTAGTTGGATCCTCTGTTGTTACCCGACACTGAATAGCGAAACCACGCAGTTCAATATCATCCTGACTGTTAATACCGATACCAGAATCTGAAAGTTTGTGCCCTGCAGCAACCAGTATCTGGGTCTGAACCAGATTGCGCATGGTTACCAACTCGGTAACGGTGTGCTCAACCTGAATACGCGGGTTCATCTCAATAAAATAAAAACTGCCCTCCTGATCGAGAAGAAATTCGACGGTGCCAGCATTGATATAACCAACTTCGGCGGTAATCTTCAACGCCAACGCACACACCTCATCCCGCTTTTCCTGACTCAACGATGGCGACGGCGCCAGCTCAATAACCTTTTGATGACGACGTTGAATAGAACAATCTCGCTCAAAGTAATGGACTATGTTGCCATGGGTATCGCCCATGATCTGCACTTCGATATGCTTGGGATTTTTAACAAATTTTTCTAGAAATACTGTGCCATCTCCAAAAGCTGCCTGCGCTTCGGAGGATGCAGATTTTATCCCCTCCAGCAATTCATCGCGATTGGTAACCACCCGCATACCACGACCACCACCTCCGGCGGCAGCTTTAACCATTATCGGATAACCGCAATCTTTGGCGAATAACAACGCATCTTCGTCGGTTTTAACAGGTTCTGCCGTACCCGGCACAATAGGGACACCCGCCGCAATGGCTACATGACGGGCAGCAACCTTGTCACCAACCCGACGCTGAATATCCGCAGTAGGTCCGATAAAGGCTATACCTGCTCGTTCACATGCTTCGGCAAATTCCGGATTTTCCGACAGGAACCCATAACCTGGATGAATAGCGTCTACCTCCTTGGCACGCGCCAGTTCAACAATTTCATCAATACCTAAATAGGCATCAACCGGCCCTTTCCCCTTGCCAATCTGATAAGCTTCATCAGCTTTGTAACGATGCAGAGCAACCTTATCCTCCTCAGAATAGATCGCAACAGTGCTAATGCCCAACTCAGTACAAGCACGGAAAATTCTGATTGCAATCTCCCCCCGATTTGCCGCCATCACCTTTTTAAACTTTTTTACTGCCATGCTTATTCCCCCCTTTTTTAATCATGACCAAAATTCAAGCACTTTTTTTAGCCTAACTTAAAAAAATGCTGTTATTTCAAGTACTTAGAGCTTCCATATAAACAAAGTGCTCCAGCTGTGTCAAGGCGAATCTTGACCCACATATCACATACTTATATTAGACTAACAGGTATGGGAGAGATTACTATTGAGAATCTTTACGATTTTGCTGTAAATGGCGACAAAATTCAGCCGCCAAAGGACTGAGCTGACGATTGTGACGCTGGATCAGATAAAAGGAACGGGGCATGGTCAGAGCTTCGATAGGAACAATAACCAGATTCCCACGCTCAACATCTTCGCTCACCGATAATAACGACAGAATTGACACCCCAATTTTTGCACGTACCCCTTGCCGCACCGCTTCATTGCTGCCCATCTCTGCGACTACCTGCAGATGTCCGCACTCCAAACCAACCGTGCGCAGCGCCTTGGTCATCTCGATTCTGGTGCCGGAACCAGTTTCCCGTAAAATGAAAGAGGTATCAAGCAACTGAGCTGCCAGGATATTTTTACGCTGCGCCCATGGATGCTCTGGATAAACGGCAAGCACCAACTCATCGGCAAACATCGGCTCACACACAAGACGTTGATCTTTCCACACCGTACCAATCAACCCAAGTTCAAGTTGCCCACTCAGCACGTTTTCGACAATGTGAGAGCTACCGGCAATTTTCAACATCAAATCTACACAGCTGTGACCCTCTTTAAAGGTTTCTATATGACGGGGTAGCAGATAAGCTCCGGGTATGGTGCTGGCACCCAGCGCCAATTTACCAGCAAGGGTTCCCTGAAATTGAGCTATGGCCTGGGTAGCTTCATTTTTAAGCTGAATTATACGCCGGGCATACTGATAAAGTATTTTTCCGGCATGGGTTGGCTGGGCGCGCCGACCAAGACGATCTATCAATTTTTCGTCAAATTGCTCCTCTAATGCTCGCACATGTTCACTTACTGATGGCTGCGATAACAGTGAAGCCTCAGCTGCGCGGGTAAAACTACCAAGATCAACAACCTTACAAAACACTTCCAGACGTCGGATATCCACACTCTGCTCCATTTAATTGAGGCAACTTAGATCAATTTTTTGCGATACCATTTTACATTGCAAAACAGGTTAGCATTACTGACATTCCATGTGAGAGCGACTTTTAATCGCTAATTGAGTAACTATTACAACATATCCTTAAGACACAATTCAATATCTACTACAACTGAACCACGCTGTAAAACAAACGTATAGCAATTACCTGCCTGGCGACGCAACAGCTTACGGATTGCGTGTACCCCGCCAAGCTCAAGGGCATCCTTACCATTTATATTGACAATCAAATCACCAGCTTTAATTCCGGCAATGGCGGCAGGACTACCCTCAGCCACAAATGAGATCATCGGCTCATCATTGTTGGTAAGCCCAACCAGCATACCACTTTTATCCAGCTCTTCTGGTAGGTTAAACAAAGCGCCTCGCTGCAAACAAACTCGCTGTCTGGTATAATCGAGCCATAACACAAAGTTTTTCAGTTGCGCCACCCCCAAATTACCGGCTAATTCGCCGATAGTGGCACTTCCCCGTGCGGCAGCACCAGGCAAGCTTATTACCTGGTTATCAATGCGCAAATCACCAATATGCAAAGAGGCAAAGCGAACCAAACGATCGACAATCGGCGCGACCAGCCCCTTACTTACAGACTCAACTCCATTGAGCGCCAGCCGATTTAACTCAGGATAACTGAGAACATAAGGAGCATTAAATGAACTGCGCTCCGCCCCCAGATCCAAGCTCCAGCGCCCAACATATTTATTATCAATAATCACCGGCAGGGTAAACATATGGTATTGCAATGGCGCATCTAGCCATCTATCACATTCTTTAGGCAAAAAACTGTCAGGCTCATACATGGTTATAATCTGGCGACCATAATCAACACACAGCACAAAATGGCTGAGAAAATCGTAACCGAGAATACCGTTAATTGTCGGCTCATAGCTTGATTCCGACAAATCCTTATAAGCCATCACCGTGTGAGCACCCAATTGCACCATACCGGCGCGGCCAGCTACACTTAATCCCGGCAAAGAAACAAAAGTGAGGTTAAAATTACCGCCATAGCCGAAACCTTTTATCGAACCTTTTGGTTCAACCCGCAGCCGCAGCGCATAATCACTATCTATAACGGTACTGGAAGCTCCGCTATCCAGCAGCCACCAGCCGGTATCACCAGCAATTGTAACCTGCAGATAAATAATACCGTTAACCGAGAAAAACGGAATCTCTATTTTGTTTGTATCGCCACCAGAATCATGACAGAAAGTTACTGCCGGAGGATGGGCATCGGGTACGGCAAATTTGGCACTAGCAATGGTCGGATTCAACTCCATGTAAGTTATCTGAGTTTCGTGATGTTTCTGACGTGGGCTTATATCTTCACTTTGATGAAACGGGATAGTAAAACCATCAACCGAGCGATAATCGCTAAAACTGGTATATATTTCAACATCCGGCTGTCTGGTTTTTGTCGCCAATAAACGTAAACTTTTAACGCTGAAAAAGTAGCGCGTTACATCGCTGTTGATGGTGTTATCTAGGCGCACTACGTAACAGAGTTGATCATCTATCTGTGCCTGAGGCTCTATATGTAGGGTGAAAATGGAAGAATCGTGGCGCAGGTGTTCGAAGGAGCTTAGATAGCTGGCCAGCAAACGACGATTTAATGTCTCAGGATCGCGCGGCAACTCAAGCTGGTTGTTGTAATCCAGGCGCCATGCACGCTCTCCACTATCTCCATGTACCTGACTGATAACATCAAAATCCTCTTCCAGACGATATTGGAGTGGATCATGCTCCCACAATTTAAAAGTTCCTTGCAGGTCATCATAAACTACACTACCGGCAGAATAGCTACTGGTTAAATTCTGCCAGCGTTTCAATCCACCGCTAGCCTTATAGTAGGCGTGCATGATGGCGTAAGGATCTTCTGAGTCAAGAGCAACCAATTGCAGCGGCAGCAGCGTTAAAAAAACAAAAAACAGTAGTGTCCTCATCACAACCTGTGTAATTTTTGTAATCAAGAAAGTTGTTAGCGCTTATCCAACCCGAGGCGGGTAAAAATTTCCAGGGTTGCCACAGAGCTATTGAGGGTATAAAAATGAACCCCACTAACCTTATTGGCAATTAAATCGCGCGCCTGCTCCGCTGCCCAATCTATCCCGATCTTTTCAACTTCCTGATCATCGACGGCTAGGCTTACTTTACGCAACAATGGCGCCGGGAAACGAGCTCCAACTGCCAGTTCTGCCATCCGCGCCATCCCCTGACGGGTCCGTAACGGCATTATCCCTGCGACAATTGGGATATCTATCCCCGCCAATTCACACCGCTCACAAAAATCGTAGAAATCTCGATTGTCGAAAAACAGTTGCGTGACAATATAGTCCGCCCCCACATCAACTTTCTGCTTCAAATAGTCAATCTCCAACAACCGGTTAGGCATCTCCGGGTGACCCTCAGGAAAACCAGCGACACCGATACTCATATTGGGGAAATTCTGCCGAATATACTTCACCAAATCTATAGCATGATCAAAACCATCACTGCCAGCCTGCCAGTTTTGCATATCCTGTGGAGCATCGCCACGCAAGGCGATCCCGGTTTCGCGATGAATACGCAACACCAACTCGTTAGTTTGTTCTAGTGGTACCACCAGCACCGTAGGTTACGCTTACTGACGCCGGTTTCAATGATGCCAGTTCGGCGATGTTTTCAAAGAGGCGTTCCCAGCCCTGCTCCGTTTTAGGAGGAAAAAATTCGAAGCTGAGGGCAGTGCCATCTTGTTTTAATATGTCTTTCATTAACATTACAGGGGGGTCTCCATCATCTAATCTAACTCTGTTTAACCGGTTTACGCCACTGACAGGGGCAACCAGCATCGTGTAATAATTTTATTGCGCTGTCCAAACCAACACCAACAGACGAAACTCCGTGAGAATCGTCACCGGGGACAATATCTATCTCCAGTTCCAGCGCACGCTGCAATATTGGGGCGGTAACATATGGCTCTGTTGCCCCCTTAAGCAGGGCACGTACATTAAAATCAAGCATCAACCCCAACTGAGCTATGCGTTGCAGGTTGCGTTCAATCCGCTGTGCCACTTGCGGCTGTTGCATTCGCCGTGGATAATCGTCGTCAAACAAACGAATCAAATCAAAATGTCCAACCACCGCCGGACGCAAATGCTCAATCATGGCATACTGAGCATCAAAATAGTTGCAATAAGCAGCATCCAACCCACCAGCGACTTCAATAGCATACTGATATTCTGTAACACTAAAATCAAAACAGCACTCATTGACATGATGCACCGAACCAACCAGATAATCTAAGTTATATTGGCGCTGCAACTGACGCACCCACGGCACTGCACCAGCATAAAATTCACTCTCCATGGATACATAGATTGTCATCTCCCCGGCATATTGCTGTTGTAGGCGCCGGGCAGTTTGAACATAACGGTCAAATTGCCGTAACAAATCAACCGCCTTCAGCCCAGCCTGTTGTTCATCTGGGTACAACTTATCATCCACAGGTGGAGGCATGTGTTCTGTCAGGCCGATCCAACTGAACCCCTGCTGTGCGTAGGTAGCAACTATATCGGCTAGATTATCCTTAGCATGAAGGCAAAATTCGCCGCTGTGTCCACCATGGGCAGAGACACGAGGACAGGTGACACCAGCTATTTTCATCATCATCCCCTTTTCTCAAAACTTCTAAGTAGTTTCAGTTTGGACCTACCAACCCAGGTTAGCAATCACCACCCAAACAGTTACCTTTACTTTAACCTGAAATTCTGGCTATATCACAGTAATCCATCAATTGCTAAGATAAATATCATATAAACTATTCAGCACCTATCAAGTTGGGCTGAATAACTACAATACCACAATCTAAACAACAGTAATTTTGAGGAGGTAACATGACAAACTGCAATAGTGACAACAAAACAGCTATTTCAACCAGCGCTGCTCCTGCGGCAATCGGTCCCTATTCACAAGGGATAAAAGCCGGAGACTTCATCTTCTTTTCCGGGCAGATCCCTCTTGATCCAAGCAGTGGCACACTGATTGATGGCGATATCACCGCTCAAACTCAACGAGTAATGCTCAACATGGAGGCTGCCCTGGCTGGGGCTGAACTTGATTTCGGTGCCGTGGTAAAAACCACAATTTATCTGAGCGATCTCAACAACTTTAATGTCGTTAACGATATTTACGCAAAATTCTTCCCTCAGCCTGCACCGGCACGCGCCTGCGTTGAGGTAGCGGCACTACCCAAAGGGTGCGCTATTGAGATAGAGTGGATAGCTTACTGTGGCGCATAAATAAGCGCCGATATTACTTTCCCTCTTTGCGGATATAATAATCCAAACCACTACGCTTTATTTTAACGCCAGCTTTTTCGGCCGTTTTGTATTCAGCAAATCGGCCGACTATCACTTCATAACGCAGGTGGGAACCGCTACCACGTTGGCGTAGATAGCTTTTGAACCCAATATCTAACAGCTGCTGCACACGTTGATCTGCATATTTTCGCTGATGATACACACCACTTAACAGTGCATATTTTTTAGGGACCAGCTTACCTCTGACAGCATTTACGGTCTCTTGAGCCCTGTACTGCCCATTTTTCACCGTTGGGTTAACCCTCTTTTGCCAAAGAGATGGCTCAAACAGAGAGATTCTTTGAACTATGATATATTCCCCTGCCGATTCCAGCAACAGCGGTGCTGAGAAACTGCTCACATCTGCAAGTTTTCTGGCAAAAACATCAGGCATGCTGGTCAAATTCATCTCACCGATATAGCCACCGCTGTCAGCCTCAACGCCTTTTGAAAATTTACGCGCTAACTCTTCAAACAGTTCTCCATCGGCCAAACGCTGTTGGACATCTTCGGCATCAGATTTATTGTCAAGGACAATCTGACGCAAACAGTAGCTCTGATTGTTATCCTGCCACGGTGATTGTGGCACTTTCCAGCCGAGATCCTTTAATTTGCGCTCTAAATCGAAACCAGGCAATCCCAAATATTGGGCAAACTGAAGCGACATGGCGGCATGATCGTAATCTGCCAGGCGATAATAAACCTCCCCCATGTAGTAATAGCCATAGGAAAAACCGCTGTTAAGTTGCAGCACCCGCTTAAATTCAGTCAATGCACGCTGTAGTTGCCCTGAAGCAAGACAATACATCCCCATCTCCATGTGGAGGAAATCGGTATCGGAGGCGTTTTTAAGTGCTAGGTCCATTTCGCTAATAGCTTGATCGACAAAGCCAACATCGTACAAGACTCTGGACAATTTCAGATGAGTATTGGGATTATCGGCACCACTTGCCAGCGCCCGCCGGTAAGAGTGAATAGACCAAAATGGATGACCTGCATCGAGATGACGTTGCGCAAGTTGCAAATGAACATCACTAACCTTTATAGGTTCATCGCCATAACATGGAACAACCGCTATAGAAGATGCTACACACAACATAAGCAGCAATAACATTCTAGTCATAGATCAAACATCCTCTTGTTGTAAACGCCGCAGCACCTGCTTCATATCTTCCCAAACCTCCCGTTTACCCGCCGGATTACGCAACAGGTACGCAGGGTGGAAGGTTGGCATTAACGGAATATCCTGATAACTGTACCACGTGCCACGCAACTTGGAGATAGCAACCTGTTGCTGCAATAATGTCTGGGCTGCAAACCTACCCATAGCAACAATTATCTGCGGTTTAATCACCGCCAACTGACGACGTAAAAATGGCTCACAGGCACTTATCTCGTCCCCATTAGGGTTACGATTCTGGGGGGGACGACATTTAATGACATTGCAGATATAAACCTCATCGCGACACAACCCCATGGCTGCCAGTATGCGGTCAAGCAGTTTTCCTGCCTCACCGACAAAGGGATAGCCTTGCTGATCCTCATCACGACCGGGACCCTCACCGACAAAAACTACCCGCGCCCGCGGATGTCCGGCACCAAACACGATATTTTTGCGCGTTGAAGCAAGACCACATCGCTGGCAATTACCAAGATCGGTCTGGATATCATCCAGCGTTTCAGCGGCACTACCTTCAATGATCGGCACACACAGCTCATCAATGCCCCAATTATCCAAATCGGTCAATATGGAGCGCGCCTGCGCCAGCAGAACATATTTTGTTTGTTCTCTATCTTCAGACATAAATATTTTCAGTGCTTATACTATTTGAATTCTAGTGGTAAAATACCAACAGGGCTGTTTAATAGCTCGTAACTACAATTACAGAAACGAGTTTCATACAATGTATCGTGTTTTTCTGAGCACTTTAAGCTTAATTTTACTGCTATTAATACCTGACAGTGCCTTTGCCTGGGGGTTTGGTGTACATCTACAATTGGGCAACCAAATACTGGCGCAACTGCCAAAGTTACCGCAACACCTGCAACAATTACTCAGCGCGTATCCATCCGATTTTCTCTATGGCTGTATAAGTGCTGATATAACTTTGGGAAAAAAATATACCCACTATCTTAAGCACTGTCACAGTTGGAATATCGGCAACCAAATACTCGAACATGCCACCAGTGATGCTCAACATGCCTGTGCTTATGGTTATCTAGCTCATTTAGCCGCCGACACTATCGCACACTCTTTCATGGTTCCATTTAAGATGGTGCGTAGCTACAACACGCTATTGCTCAATCACGCATACTGGGAGCTTCGCTTCGAATCACAGATATCAGAGGAGATCTGGCAGGAAGCACGCCTGTTAGCCAAACAGGACTTCAGCAGCCACGACAAAATGCTCAGTCATGTGTTATCCAACACCTTGTTTTCTTTTGGCACCAACAAACAATTATTTAACTCCATGTTGCTGATTAGCCGCATCAAGCGCTGGCGTAAACTTCTGGCTGTTGTCGACAAAAAATCACACTGGGAAGTTAGTCAACAAGAACGAAATGAATACTTAACTCTCGCCAGCGCAGCAATTCTCAGCATTTTAAACGATCCTGAAAGCCCCTACCGCAACGCCGACCCCAGTGGCGAACGTGCTATTCACGTAGCAGGGCAACTGCGTACTAATTTACAAACACTGTGGCAAGAGGGGAAACTGCCAGAAGCTCAGAGCACTATAATCATAAGTGATCTAAAAAAACAGTTTAAACACGCTATCACCGAACCTGAGCTATTACTAAATATGGTTGCCGACCACCCCTGACGCAAACCACTATTCAGGCTTTGCAACCGCGAACATATCGACTACGCGATCAAGGAGTTGATGCGCCACCTCCACCTTGCTCAACTGTGGCAACTCCTCCACCTTACCATCGGCGTGCAACAGCTTAACCACGTTAGTGTCAACATCAAAACCAGCACCACTCTGGGTGATGTCATTGGCAACAATTAAATCAAGATTCTTCTTGGAGAGTTTTTCACCAGCATGCTTGAGCAGATCCTGTGTTTCGGCGGCAAAACCAACCAGAATCCTATCCTGTTTAATCTGACCCAACTCAGCCAAAATATCAGGATTTTTTTCCAAAGATAAAAACATCTCCGCATCTTTTTTCTTCAGCTTATGACCGGACACTGACACTGGTCGGTAATCGGCCACTGCTGCTGACTTTACCACCACTGTCGCCTTAGAAAAAGCCTGTAAAACCTGCTCACGCATCTGTTTTGCGCTAACTACCGACACCAATTTCACCCCCGCAGGAGGCGGTAAAAAGGTGGGACCGGATACCAGCACCACTTCGGCACCACGCTGCCTGGCAGCTCGCGCAACAGCATAGCCCATTTTACCCGATGAATAATTACTGATATAGCGAACAGGATCAAGTTCTTCACGGGTGGGCCCAGCTGTCACCAAAACGGTGTGACCACACAGATCCTGCGGAGCGAGTAATTTTTGCGCTGCGGCAAATATTGCTTCTGGCGCTGGCAATTTACCCTGGCCAGAATAGCCACAGGCCAACTCACCATAAGCGGGATCGATAAAGTGATATCCCAGCTGGCGCAAACTGTTCTCATTGCGTTGATAGATAGGATTTTCGTACATGTGAACATTCATTGCCGGGGCAAATAACACCGGCGCTTTCGTTGCCATGAGAGTCGTAGTGAGCAGATCGTCGGCAATACCACTGGCAACCTTTCCAATCACGTTAGCGGTAGCAGGAGCAATAACAAACAGATCGGCATTCTCCGCCAAAGAGATGTGACCGATCTTTTTTTCCTGATACAGGTTAAACAACTCGCTGTATACCGGGTTACCGGAAAGTGTTTGAAAAGTCAGGGGGGTAACAAACTCCTGAGCATTGCGCGTCATCACCACCGACACATCAGCCCCAGCCTTTACAAACAGGCGCAGCAACTCTACCGCTTTATAAACAGCAATACCACCACTGACTCCAAGCACTATTTTTTTATCTTTAAACATCAATTATCCCTTATCGGCAACAACTCAACCGACATCAATCGACATCGGTAACAAATGGATTGACACTCTTCTCTCGGCCGATGGTCGATTCGGGGCCATGACCGGGATGAACTATGGTGTCATCAGGTAACACCATCAGTTGAGAATGGATATGACTGAGTAATTGATCCAAGTTGCCTCCGGGAAGGTCGGTGCGCCCTATTGAACCGGCAAACAAAGTATCGCCCGAGAACAGGTGCCCTTCTCCATAGAGACAAATGCCCCCCGGAGAATGACCGGGAGTGTGTATCACCTCGAAACTGAGATCACCTAAGGTTACGATATCGCCGTTAGCCAAAAACCGTTGTGGCTCTGGCGATTCCACCGCTGGCAAACCATAACTTTCAGCATACTTCGCCGCAACCTTTAGCAATGGCAAATCGTCGCGGTGCATGCACAACTCCACACCGGTTTTTTCAATTATCAGATGGTTAGCGCCCACATGGTCAAAATGACCATGAGTATTGACAACCACCTGTAAATCGAGGCCCTCATGCTCCAGCACTGCCAGAATATTCTCCCCTTCATCACCGGGATCGATAATCATGGCTTTTTTAGTGCGCGGACAACCAACCACATAACAGTTAACCTGTAATGGTCCAACGGGTAAAGTGCGTATTAACATCGGTTATTGCTCCTCTTTTGAGCCAAACAGATCCATATTGAGGCCAGACAATTGTTCACTTAAATTGGTGCTCAACGGAGCATTATTACGCGCCTTCGCCCGTGGTTTATGCACAGACTTCTCTGGTTCCTGTTTGTAAACTTTTTGTTCAACCTGTGTGCTTTGCTGAACCGCATCCGGTGCTGCTACCAGCGTTGATTCTATAATATTTTCCACTGGCTGATCTTTATTTTCTCCAGCAAAAAAATAACGGTCATAAAGACGGTGGTAGCCGGTCCAACCACTGTCGCCCTTTTGATCTTTATCAATATGTGCCTGCACGCCAATGATTTTAGAATCCATATCGTCGAGAAAATTCAACACCACCGCTTCCAGTGTCTTGGGACGCTTTGGTGATCCGTAATCATACTGACCATGATGTGATAACAACAGGTGTTTGATCAGAGTTGCCTTCATGGGAGGGAAACTATCCAAACTACAGATTTTCTTTTCCACCATCTCCACACCTAAAACTATATGTCCGAGGAGTTTGCCGGCATCACTATAATCGAAGCTTCGCGCATATCGCAACTCATCAACCTTACCAATATCATGCAACAACGCACCACAGATGAGCAGATCACGATCAATATTAGGATAGCGCTTAGCTACATCAACAGCCAGGCGGGCAACAGACAGAGAGTGTTCAAGTAAACCACCAAGATAAACGTGGTGCATCGCCTTGGCGGCAGGAGCTTTGGCAAATAGTTTAGTAAACTCTTGATCGTTAAAAAAGGCATTCAACAATGCCTTGATGTTAATATCGCTCATGCTGGCTATCAGATCACGCACCTGCGCCAACATCTGTTGCGGATCATACTGCGACACGGGTAAAAAATCGGCAAGATCAACCGTATCTTCCTCTATCCGACGTAAATCCTGCACAATAAGCTGCATTTTTCCCATGTAAACGCTGGCCTTGCCACGTATGCAGATAAAGTCATCTTTGTTGAATTGAAGATCAAACTCATCGACGCGATCCCACACCCTGCCCTCAACTTCACCACTACGATCCATCAACTTCAGAGTCATGTATGGCTTGCCGTTTTTGGCCATAGCCATAATCTTATCGCGCACCAGAAATGGACTCTCAACCTGATCACGCTCTTTTAAGTCAGCTACAAAAACTTTATTCACTAAAAACACTCCTGTTATTTCGATTGTACGTAACTATCCAGTATATCTGTAGATACGCTGGCGATCTATGCCCTGCGGGCGAACTTTCAAACGGGTAACTGTGGGAACGGCGTTAGCCGCGAAGCTCTTGATTTAACCTGACCAGTACCAAGCTTCCGTGCGGGCTATGTACCTATATTCCCGTCCAACCTACGCAGGCGGATATCCAGAGGTAGAGACGTTACATGTAACGTCTCTACATGAGCCCCGTCCAACCTACGCGGCAATGACGAATTTTTGCTGACTGCAAAGATCAGTGCTAATCAGGTTATTTTATGAATCAATTCGCGACTAAAGTCGCTCCCACAGTAAAGCGTAAATTGGTTTACTATGAGCCACACATATTAATTGCCGCATTGATTCCATCTATGGCGGCACTCATGATACCTCCGGCGTAACCAGCGCCTTCACCCGCAGGATAGATACCGGGGCATCCCAACGCCTGACCGCTTTGATCGCGCACTATTCTAACCGGTGCCGAAGTACGCGACTCAATGGCTGTTAACGTTGCCTCTGCGGTAACAAAACCGCGCATTTTTCTATCGAAATGAGGCAAGGCCTGACGTAAACCGTGGGCAACAAAGTTGGGCAAAAATTGATCCAACGGAGCCGACACCGTACCAGCACGGCAACTGGAATTCAACTGCCTTCCACCACCCTTGATCTCCATAAAATCGAGCATATTCTCAATGGGCACACGGTAGTTCCCGCCACCGGCACTAAAAGCTTTCCCCTCCCAATATTGCTGAAAGCGTACACCAGCCAGCGGTGAATCATCTTCAAAATCTTGTGGACGTACGCTAACCACCAACGCACTGTTGGAATAGGCACTGGCGCGGCGATAATCACTCATTCCGTTAACCACAACCATCTCCGCTTCGCTGCTGCTCTGCACCACCTGACCGCCCGGACACATACAAAATGAATAGATACCACGACCGCTATCGGGGTCATTATAAGCCAAAGCATAATCAGCTGGCGGTAAATTTGGATGCCGTTTTACCTCAGACCGATCAGCTTTACCCCGCCCATGACCTCTATTTACTCCAGTAGCCCCATATTGTATGGCATCAATCAGCTCTATCGGATGTTCAACCCTCACACCAACGGCAAAGGGTTTTGCCTGAAGAGTAATCCCCTTACGCTCCAGCAGAGCATAAGTATCACGGGCACTGTGACCGATAGCTAACACTGCAGCATCGCATTGTATCTCATCGCAGTCGTTAATAACAAGAGCGCACAACTTGCTTGAATTTGCTTGAATATCTGTCAAGCAGCTGTTAAAGCAAATTTTCACCCCGATATTTTGTAACTCAATACGAAAGTTGAGCAACAAACATCGCAGCCGATCTGTACCAATATGCGGTTTAGCCTGATACAAAATCTCTTCAGGAGCACCGAATTCCACCAGCGTTTTTAATACAAAAGATGTCAGAGGATGTTTTTTACGTGCAGTTAATTTACCATCTGAAAAAGTGCCTGCGCCCCCCTCCCCGAACTGGACATTGCTATCCGGCTGTAACAGCCCACCATCCCAAAAGTTTTCAACATCTTTGATCCGCTGTTCAACAGGCTGCCCACGATCTATCAAGGTAACATTATGCCCGGCTCGCGCCAACCACAATGCTGCAAACAATCCAGCAGGCCCCATACCGATAACTACCAGATTCCGTGGGTATTTAGTCACCACTACAGTTGGTTGCGTTTTATCCGTTTTTACCTTTACTAAACGCCGATCCTGTTCAAGCTGTGACAACAACGGTTCAGGATTTGCGACAGTAAACTCTACACTGTAGACACGCAAGATCCGACCTTTGCGCCGCGCATCAATCGCGCTACGCACAATTAACCAATCCAGCAACTGATCGGGCAGAAGGTTGAGATAATTGGCAACTTTCGTTGGCAACAGCTCCTCATCTTCATCTATTTCAAGGACAACCTCATTTAAACGAAATTTGGTTGCTAAGCAGTCTGACACTTACGTAACTCCTATAACTTACCTCTGATAAAAAAACAACAGGAGGTGACCAAAAGCCACCTCCTGCATGAAACTATCGTTAAGCAGATAAACACCAGGCTATACAGTTTAACTTTTACCACTACTTACTGTTAATACTGGAATCGGCGATTTTCTTACCACTTTTTCAGCAGTGCTACCGAACAACATATGATCTAACCCAGACCGACCGCTGGTTCCCATAACAATCAGATCGGCATTAGCCAAGGTGGACTGATTTATGATCTCCTCATAGTCTAAACCGGATACAATCGCCACAGCGTAATTGTCACCTTCTTGAATATTTTTACGACAAAAAGAATCCATCATCTTGTTTGCCCCCTCGGAGATCTCGTCCTCAAGGACATCGTACGAGATATGCGGGACATAAAACCCACGCAAATCGACAGGTTCGTTAATAACATGCACTAACAACAGCTTGGCATCACACTTTTTGGCCAACGAGTAAGCATAGTCAAAAGCTGCTTCAGAGCAATCGGAAAAGTCGGTCGCAAAAGCAATTGTTTTAAAATCGCGCATGATCATCCTCCGTTAAATCTATAAGGTCTTCGTTAAAAACCGTCTCACATCTCTTCTAACAGAAAGATTATCACCAAGTTAACTGCTGTCAAGACCCGGCGGTTACAAGCTGTAAATATTCACGTGCCTGATTAGCTCGCTCTGTACCATCTTCGCGATTAGCAACCTCACGAAAGGCGTCAGCGGCAATATCCAACTGATCCAGTTGCATATAACACTGACCTAGCAACATCCGCGCCGCACCGGCATCTGGATTGATTTTTACCACTTTTTCCAACCTTTGTCGGGCCAGGTCGAATTTATCCATGTCGTAATAGGTCTTTGCCAACAGAAACAGCGCCGAAACATTGTTGGGATACTCTTTAAGAGCTTCATTAAAAGCCAGCACCGCCTGCATATTTTTACCACCATGGGAATATGCTACCCCCATCCCCAGGAGAGCGCGCGTTTTATAACGAAACAATAAATTATCGGCAACCTTACGAAATAACGCTGCGGCATCATCCCAGCGCTGCATATTAAGATACAGAGCCGCAAGGTTATTCTGCACATTTGGATCATTTGGGCGCAACTGTAATGATTTCTTATAATGCTGTTCAGACTTGCTATATGCCTGTTTATTAAAATAAACCATGGCTAAAGTGGCTTGATAATCGGGATTATCCGGCTTAATCTTCACTGCTTGAAGCATCTCAGTCAGGGCACCAGTATGATCTTTAGTGGCTATGTATGATTGAGCCATTTTATAGTGGGATTGAGCCAGATCAATATGGGTTTTGCCAGCACAACCGCCAAGCAACAGCGCAATAAGCAAAATAATCACGTACTGCTTTATCATGGTCACCACCTCCGCATTATCTCTGCAATATGAGAAATATAGTCTCAAGACTACTTATAAAGTTTTCCTACTAATCTATGCCGTTAAATTCAGTCAACAGTTGAAACTTGCGGAAACGTTCCTGAACTTCACTAAAACTTAGGGTACGCATTCTATCCAAACTAAACGCCTCGACATTAAACGACGCCATAATACTGCCAAAAATTATCGCCTGACGCATTGCCGCCTCACTGTTATCGTCAACTGTAGCCAGGTACCCCATGAAACCACCGGCAAAGGTATCACCAGCACCGGTAGGATCATAAATTGATTCAAGCGGATAGGCCGGAGCAACAAATATTCCATGCTCGGTAAACATGGTAGCGCCATACTCTCCGCGCTTAACCACCAACGTCTTCGGTCCCATGGTCAGAACCTTGCGCGCCGCTTTTACCATGTTAGCCTCATTGGCCAACTGACGCACCTCAGCATCATTAATAAGGAGGATATCAACATATTTAAGGGTATTTATCAACGCATCCCGCTTACCCTCAATCCAGAAATTCATGGTGTCGCAAGCAACAACCTTTGGCCGTACCACCTGTTTTAATACTTCAAGTTGTAATTCAGGATCGATATTGGCCAGAAAAACATATTCCGCATCAAGGTAAGCCTCTGGTAACTCGGGACAAAAATCGGCAAAAACATTCAGTTGAGTATCAAGGGTTTTTGCTTCGTTGAGATCATACCCATACTCTCCGCTCCAACGAAAAGTTTTTCCCGGAGCAGTGGTTAATCCACGCAGGTCAACATTACGCTCACACAAGAAATCGATATGTTTTTGAGGAAAATCCTCACCAACAACGGCAACCAGATTAACATCGGTAAAAAAGCTGGCCGAAGTGGAAAAATAGGTTCCGGAACCACCAAGTACTTCTTCAGCTTTTCCGAACGGTGTCTCTACGCTGTCGAACGCTACAGAGCCTACAACCAGGATGCTCATAATATTTTCACTCCAGATGATTAGTTGTTACCTAATATGATGGTCACGCAATCCCCATATCAAGGGCCGCATAAACCCATCCATGGGGCTTTTTGCCATGGGAATTGCTTGCCCAACTTGGTAGGCATTAAATAATTAAGAAGATTATTGATTAAACAACGGTTGGTAACATTAAAGATACTTGCCAATCAACAATTCTAATTGTTTGCGCGCAGTTTCCGGGATTTGCTCGGGAGCAGTCATAATTGCATATTGCAGCGCCTGACCACAGCTACAACTGCGCTCCGTAGATATTTCTTTAACTGCCGCAGCAATGATTTTTTTAGCCATGACCACATTGCTCTTTACCACAGCTATAACCGCTTCCACCGAAACATCTTCATGCCCAGCATACCAGCAGTCGTAATCGGTAGCCAAAGCCACCGTGGCATAACAGATCTCTGCCTCACGTGCCAGACGCGCTTCTGGCAAATTAGTCATACCAATAATGTCGACTCCCCAAGAACGAAATATTTGTGATTCAGCCCGGGTCGAAAAATTTGGTCCCTCAATACACACATAAGTACCGCCACGATGCACAGTGGCACCAACCTGCTGCGCCGCATTGGCAACGACACTGGAAAGGTCAGGACATACCGGATCAGCGAACTGTACATGGCCGACTATCCCATCTCCAAAAAAAGTAGATGAACGCTTGCCAGTGGTACGATCGAAAAATTGATCGGGAATGACAATATGACCGGGAACAATCTCTTCGCGCATACTGCCCACAGCCGAAACAGATATAATCTGCTCCACACCAAGCATCTTCATGCCATAGATATTGGCACGATATGGGACTTCGGTAGGGAGCAAACGATGTCCGCGCCCATGACGGGGGAGAAAAACCAGTTTTACATCACCTAAATTACCACAGATATATGCATCTGATGGTTCACCAAATGGGGTCTGCAACCACACCTCTTCAATATTGGTTAATCCCTCCATCTCGTATAAGCCACTGCCACCAATTACACCAACAACTGCCTTGGTTGTTTTATTCCCCATAGCGCTTCCTTTTATATGTTTTTTTCTAGTTTACCTTTGAGCTGACCACATGCAGCGGAGATATCCTGCCCTTTGCTGGCACGACGGATAGCGACCACATCGTGATTAAGCAGATAGGTCTGAAATGCGCTGATAGTGCTCTCAGCCGGACAACGATACGTGCTCCCCTCATGTTCATTGAATGGGATAAGGTTAACCTTGGCACGAATACCATGCAACAGTTTAATCATCCGTTTCGCGTCGGCAATTGAATCATTTAGATCACGGATAAGAATATACTCAAAAGTGATACGTCGATGGGATGCCAACGGAAACTTGCGACAGGCTGCCATAAGTTCATCCAGCGGATAACGCTTATTGATCGGCATCAGGAGATCACGCACTTCATCGTTAGTTGCATTAAGTGATACCGCCAGATTAACACTTATCCGCTTAGCCAGCTCAGCCATCTGAGGTACTAGACCACAGGTAGACAAGGTTATTTTGCGCGAACTGTAATCCAGCCCGGCTGGGGCATAAAGTATTTTCAAAGCCCGCACCACGTTATCGAGATTATGTAGCGGCTCCCCCATTCCCATCAGTACAATGTTATTTATGGGCCCCTCTTTAGCCACGGCACATACTTGATTTACAATTTCGGCAGCCGTTAAATTGCGTTGAAACCCAAAAGAACCGGTAAGACAAAACACACACTGCATGGCACAACCCACCTGGGTGGAAATACACAATGTAGAACGATCCTTATCCATAGGGATACGTACGGTTTCTACACTGGAGCCATCTTCAAGGCGAAACAGGAATTTACGCGTGCCGTCAACACTGGTCTCCACCGCCTGTGGCTGCCAATCAGATATAAATACCTTGGATGCCAACTCAGCACGTAAAACTTTGGACAGGTCTGTCATCTGATCGAGGTCCGTTACACCACGCTTGTAGATCCAGCGCAAGAGCTGATCGCAACGAAAACGCTCCTTTCCCATACCGGACAAAAACTCAAGCAACTCATCTGGATCAAGATTTTTCAGATCTATTTTACTATCACTATCTTTCATAATTACAATTTCCGAGCAAAAAAAAGATTTAACTAAACGACAAACCAAAAAGCACTAAAAAAGCCCTGCGGAATTGTCCGAAGGGCTATTATTACTCAATTCGTCGTTGGAAGCAAACTACAGCAACTCAAGACCTGAAAAGAAATATGACAATTCAAAAGCTGCTGTCTCAGGAGCATCGGAACCGTGAGTCGCGTTCTCGCCAATATTTGAGCCAAACTCGCGACGCAAAGTACCTTCAACTGCCTCGGCAGGGTTGGTTGCCCCCATCAGATCACGCCATTTAGCTATAGCACCTTCAGCCTCTAGAGCCATAACCACACAGGGACCGCTGCTCATAAATTCGGTTAATTCACCAAAGAAAGGACGTTCCTTGTGAACGTAGTAGAAACCTTCAGCCTCAACTTTACTCAAGTACAATTTTTTCAGCCCAACAACCTTAAAACCTTCAGCATAAATACGAGCAATGATTTTACCAGCGTTACCGGCAGCAAAAGCATCAGGCTTGATAATAGCAAATGTTCTTTCCATGGTGTTAATCCTCTGCATCTAATCGTTAAAAAGTAAAAAATGAAAGCTGGCTTTTATCATCACCTACATTAAATGTCAAGAATGTGGTCGCTACTAGCCCCAGAATGTCACCTGATTCCGTCCCATCTCCTTGGAACGCTCTAAGGCTTTTTCTGATCTGCTAATAATACTTTCCAAGGTTTCATCATCTTCGATAGTCACCGCACCAACACTTATAGTCATCGCCATGGGCAGGTCAAGACATATCTCATTGCGCACCATATCCACCACCATATTGGCAACCTTAAGGGTGGATTTTCTATTTGAAAAAGAGAGGAGAACCATAAACTTATCATCAGCAATGCGACCAACTATATCTGCACGACGCAACGAGGCACGTAAAAGCTTCACCAACCACTGCAACATAGCATCGGCTGTTTCCTGCCCGTAAGCGGCTTTCAAGCTAGAAAAATAATCGACGTCAAGCACCATCAAAGAAAATGGGGTATTATAGCGCTTAAACCGAAACCACTCCCGATCCAAAGCATCGAATAGTGCCTGTTTATTTGGCACACCAGTTAGAGCATCAAAGTGAGTCTGACGCAAGATTTCTTTGTGTACCTCTTTTGCCTGCAACAACTCAGTAGCATCTGTAAAACTTTCAACCGCGCCATTGATAGCACCATTATCATCATAAAGCGCACTGGTTTTCACCAGCACCGGAATTCGATTGCCATTTTTATGTAAGGCAAAAACCAACTTCTCCTGAGCTATACCAGTTTCTATACAGCAAACTAACGGACAACCATTTTCACATAATGGACGATTAATTACATCTACATGCTGTAATGGTCCATCAGCACATTCAACCCCAATTACTTCATCAACACCATAGCCAGTCAACCGTTCGGCAAATTTATTCCAATAAACAATACGACGCTGCATATCAACACAATAGACCGCTTCGGACAAACTATCCAGAATCTGTTTATACTGTACTGAATCCATTTCCATAGGCGCACCACCAAAGAATGAGGAACAAATATATCTCAAAAACAGTTACTAAAACCGTGCAACAATATCATAATTAATGTGATACCATTAACAAAGTAACACAGCACAACTAATTATAGTTACGTGATTTTTTACAATATACGTATTAACGCCCCTATGTCCAGACAAAATTCCCGTCCCAAAGTTTACCTGTGCCGACTCTATTGCTAAATAAAGTGATTCAACAATTTTTGTAGAGCAAGACCACGATGACTGATCTCATTTTTCTCCGCAACGCTCATTTGGGCTAAACTTCGTTGTTGGCCACCAACAGCAAATAGCGGATCATAGCCAAAGCCGTCATTGCCCTGAAATTGTTCCAAAATAACTCCTTCCAGTTTGCCCGTGAACAGTTGACATTTGCCATCTGGATAACACAGCGCCATGACACAGCAAAATGCCGCTTGCCGTTTTTCTGGTGGGAATTCCTTTAATTCGCGCAGGAGCAATTCATTGTTGTCAGCATAACTGGCATCTTCACCAGCGTAGCGAGCCGAATAAACACCTGGTCGACCATTAAGCGCGTCCACCATTAGACCGGAATCATCAGCCAAACAAGGGAGACCAGTTTGTTGTACTACCGCCTTAGCTTTTTTGATGGCATTTTCTTCCAGGGTTTCTCCATCTTCAATGGCTGGTACTAAATCGCCAAAGCTATCCATAGCTACCGCTTCAATACCAACAGTTGCCAGCGCACAGCTGATCTCTTTAAGTTTTCCCTTATTTTGAGAGGCAATAATCAAGCGCATCTCAATCCTCCAACACCTGTTGCTGCAATTGCGTCAAATCAGAGCACCCCTTAATTGCCAAGGCACGTAATTGATCCAACTGTGTCGCCGAAAAAGGTTGTTCTTCAGCGGTCCCCTGAACTTCGACAAACAAACCAGAGCCTGTCATCACAAAATTCATATCCACGTCAGCGCTGGAATCTTCAACGTAATTAAGATCAAGCAATGGCGTTCCATCAACAATCCCCACACTTATTGCAGCCAAAGAATCTTTAAGTGGAGTTTGTTTCAACAACCCCTGAGTTAACAAACCAGTTACCGCATCACAAAGGGCAACATAGGCTCCGGTAATAGACGCAGTTCTGGTGCCACCATCGGCCTGCAGCACATCGCAATCTATGCGGATAGTCCTTTCACCCAGCAGATCGAAGTCAACTACCGCGCGCAAAGCACGTCCAATTAATCGTTGTATCTCATGGGTGCGACCACCAACCTTGCCGCGCGTTGCTTCACGGGAATTACGGCTCTGTGTAGCACGAGGCAGCATGGAATACTCTGCCGTCACCCAGCCGCGCCCCTGACCGCGCATGAACGGCGGCACACCCTCCTCCACCGAAGCATTGCACAACACCACGGTTTCACCACAAGTGATCAAAACCGATCCTTCCGCATAGCGGCTAAATCCACGCTCCATTTTTATCTGGCGTAGTTGGTCCGCCTGACGATTATCATTACGAATTATGGTCATTATCTTAGACTCTCCTTAAATTCAATTATGTAATTTAATAGTCTCGCAAAAACGAATTAGATGGCTAACTTTTAGCAATACCATCACTTATCGGCATTAGCAAACCGTTGCAATCCTACAAACAACGCATCAGCGAATCGCTGTTGACCAATACCACTGTTTAACATGTTTTTATCTTCCAAATTAGACAAGTAGCCCATCTCGATCAGCACTGTAGGTAAATTGCCCCGCACTAACTGCAGTAATGGTGCCTGAGCAACCTCCACCACATTAAATCCGGCGCTACGCAATGCCGAACTTAACTGCAACGCAAACATCATACTACTATTACCAAAACCTTCATTCCCGTTGAGCTCATCTTTTTCGGGACGCACATAAATATGAACCCCATGCTCATCCGGAACTAAACTGGCTTGGGCATGAAGCAACAAAAAAACATCCACATCATCGTGGCGTGCACAGCCAAGATGTTGTTCAGCACTTAAAGTATAGTCGTCATCACGACTTAGATAAACCGGCACTCCCAACTGCATCTTTAACTTTTTTTTCAGTTTTTTAGCCACAGCAAGAACAACATCCTTCTCCTTAATACCGTTCCTACCTATGGTACCCATATCATCACCACCATGGCCAGGATCAATAGCCACTGCTCGCAATGCCGGTTCAGTTGAACTCTTCTTTTTTTGCAATAAAAAAGCAAACAGCTTATCTAACATCCCCTGATCCGCATCCGGAGCTGATATCGGGTTCAAATTACGGTAATAAATTGGTGTAGGTAGTACCTCGGCCAATTGCTCCAAAATAAAATCTTCAGAAACACGCAAACGTCCATCGATAAACAAGGGTTTATGCTTTATCGGATAAAATGTTTCCCCCAGACGCAGGTATTGTCCTCCAGGGAAAAAAGTGGCTCGTCCACGCGGACTTTTAATTTTATATACATGGGCAACAGAATCCCAATAGCCACTCATTCCCAGTGCCGGCAGTGCATCATCAATGGCAATATATGGAGTTCCATCCTTATGATACACATCTTTAATAAGCTGCGGAGTTCTACCCTGCCGTGACAACTCAATGGCGCCATAAACAGTAACTGTGCAACATAAAATTGTACACACCAGCGATAAAACCAAAAACAATTTTCTTTGCATTAGCAACACCCTAAAAACCAATCTCCAATAAAACAAAACGAGCTGAGCAAACACGTCTGCAAGGAAGAAAAACAAACCGTTAATCCTATATGTAGCGGCAACTACTGTCAACAAATTGGCTCAAATCAACCCAGACAAAGGAAAATACTTACCGCTGCCACATAAAACGTTCCAATACATCAACCTCAATTAAAACCTCCAAAACTATCCACGCAAGATTAATGTTATGTTGTTCAAATTATTAAATTGCCACCAATTAGTAACAGTGCTAAAAAGTATAAAAATTAATAGATATTCAACAATAAATGAAAGCTCTGTATGAACATTACAACCAAGAAAAACAGCAATTTTTTCCTCTTGGGATTAATTCTGTTTATGGTACTGCCTCAGTCCCTTTGGGCCACCAACGGCATGAACATGATCGGCTATGGAGCGATCTCCAGTGGCATGGGAGGTGCTGACCTCGCTCTAGTGGATAATGTTACCGCAATGAACATCAACCCCGCAGGCTTGGCTGGATGTTGCAGGGCTCAGATAAGCATAGGCGACAGTACCATGCAACCACGCAATCAGCACTATGACAAGCATGGCAACGATACACAAGCAGCTCATCAAAACTTTCACCTCCCACTATTAGCATGGTCATACCCCCTCAAGACACAACCATTTATTTTAGGTCTGGGGTTATTTGCTCAGGGAGGTATGGGAGTTAAATACTCGCTACGCATGCCTTTTGCCGACATTATCCACATGACCAAAGAAAAAGACGAACTCTCCAGTGAAATAGGCTACATGAAATTTACTCCAACCATTGCCTGGCACAGTGATGACAAGCGCTTAAAACTTGGCGTCAGCCTTAACGTCGGCTACGCCAGCGCGGCAATGAGTATGTTTCCTCACACCAGCCTGTTTTTTGACAACAATGGAGACGGAGCAGCTTCTGCACCGAACGAAGTAGCTTTTTTCGGCATGAAAATGGACAACTCAAGGGCTTCAGCTACTGGAATCAGACTGGGATTTCAATATCAGGCAGGAGAATTCACCATTGGTGGAGCCTACCTCAGCAGCACAAAGATGAAGTTTAATGATGGCAAGACCAAGATAAATTATTCTGCCATAGACCTTGGTGTTGTCGAATATGACACCAAACTCACAGGTTTCAACTGGCCTCAACAACTAGGTCTCGGCATCAGCTATCAAATTAACTCACGCCTTAAAATAGCCGCTGACATCGATTGGGTCGATTGGTCATCAGCGATGAAAGAAATTAAATTTACCATCGACAAACCAAACAACCCCAATGCACCACCTGGCAATACTATGATCTATCCAATGCACTGGAAAGACCAATGGATTTATGCTGTAGGCTGTGAATATACCATCACACCAGATCTATTGATACGCTTGGGATACAACCATGGCAACAATCCTGTTCCGAGTGAATATTTATTGCCATTTTTCCCAGCAATCATCGAGGACCATATCACCATTGGTAGCGATATTAAATTCGAGCACCTGAAAGTGAGTATCGCCCTGGAGTGGGGATTAGACAATAAGGTGAAAAGCAAAAATTCCCTATTTTGCAAACATGGGTTTAAAGAAGATTCAGCTCAATTTACCACCCACCTGATGATCAGCTACTGTATGTAACAAAAAATATTTACATCAGAAACCACTCTTCAAAATATTCTGATTATAAGCCTGTACCAGAGTACTTTTTTTCAACATTCCAACCACGCGATGCCGCGCCAAAACATCAACAACCGGCAACGTTGAAATATTTTTCCCTTCAAACAACTCAAATGCAGCTTCCAGACTTTGGTCTGGTGTTATGCTGATTACATCCTTAGTCATTATCTCTGAAGTCAACACCAGATCGCTAAGCTCTCCCATTTCATTAAGGCACACTTTCAAGTCACGCATAGACACCATCCCCACCAATTGCTGCTGTTCATTTAAAACAACAAAATGGGGATAATAACTCTCCTGAGCCAATTGAGCTAATTTACCCAAAGAGAGACTTTCCGCCACCTCTTCGAATTCGTTGTCCATATATTCCCCCACCTGCAAAGAACGCAAAAGTGTCACGTCTCGACCACGAACAATCTTCATCCCCTTACGCACCAGACGCGTTTCATATATGGATAAACCGTAAAAAGTTTGCACCACCACCAAACTGGCAATGCAACTTGTCATCAACGGCAGTATGATTTCAAAATTATAGGTCAGTTCAAATATAGTAAATATCGCAGTTATCGGAGCCAAGGTGGTACCACTGACCATAGCCGCCATCCCCACCAGCGCATACACTGGAAAATTGGCAATATGCTCAGGGGCAAAGCCATGCATCACCCCACCAAATACGCCACCGAGCAACCCTCCCATAACCAGCGATGGCGCGAAGATCCCACCTGAAAACCCTGCCCCGACAGAACAGGTAGTGGCAATAAACTTAGCCAGCAGAATTATCACCATCATTATTGGCAACAGATCAGCGCTCAGCACCTCGTTGACCGTCAAATAACCTACCCCCAAAGCATACGGACACCACAAAGCCACAGCCCCAACACAGACACCACCGATGGCCGGACGCAACCAGCGCGGCACTTTAACAGCAGCAAAACAATCTTCCACCAGCGAAATACTACGGATAAACAGAATAGATAGCATCCCCGCCAGCAAGCCCAAGGCAAAGTAT
Organism: Desulfobacteraceae bacterium 4572_35.1; assembly: GCA_002084705.1. Lineage (GTDB taxonomy): Bacteria > Desulfobacterota > Desulfuromonadia > Desulfuromonadales > Desulfuromonadaceae > Desulfuromonas. Next base: position 7,107 of record NBLX01000007.1, on the reverse strand, counting down.
AGCGGGATCTCCCAATAACTGAGTAATTGAAAAGTGGGGACATCAAAAGCAGGGAAAGTTCCAAGAAAATGGTGCGATACTACCGTGGCCACTACTGCTGATACTGCTATCTGGCTGAGATAATTGACCTGAAAATCTACAAGGATAATCTCTGCGGCAAACAACATCCCCGCCATGGGAGCGTTAAACGTTGCGGCAATACCCGCAGCTGCACCACAAGCAAGAAATACCCGTTTCCACTCTGATGCCATACGCAGCAGTTGCGCCACAGAGGATCCCACCGATGAACCAATATGTACAATCGGTCCTTCACGCCCAACGGAGGCACCACAACCAAGAGACAGCAAAGTAGCAAACATTTTAAATAAAGTGGTGCGATGACGGATATTGCCCTCGCGGGTTACCACCGACTCAATAACCTCCGAAACTCCGGCACCACGGGCTTCAGGAGCAAATTTTTCGACAATGGGGCCAACCAGCAAACCACCACCAATCGGGATCAACATAATCAAATACCAAGGCATAGCCGCGCTGGCAGCCACCAGATCATAGGATTGCGTCCAAAAAAGCTTGGTAACCTCAAGCAGCAAATAACGAAAAGCTACCGCCAATGTACCTGTAACAGCCCCGATAATGGCCGCAATAAGCAACAGCGAAATCACTTTTCGTCCACTGGCATGGCGCTTAAAATCACTGGTCTGTGGCATCATCAATCGTCACCTGTCATTCGGTTTGCTAGTCACTCGGTGTTCAAATATGCCAAACAGTCTACTCTGTTTGTTTTATTGTTCGGCAAGCCGAACGGCGCTGTTTACTCTCAGCAAGAGAATAACAACATCCGCAGTAGTTCTGTCGATAAAATCCATACTCTTTAGACAACTCTAAACTGCGCTGGAAGCCACCCTGTTTTTTGAAATTTGCCGAGTAAAACTCAACCCCAAACTCTTCGGCTAACTGCGCGCCAAGCTCATTAATACGCTCTGCATCCTTATGGGGAGATATAGACAATACTGTAGTGAATAAATCGAAATCGTCAGCTTGTGCATGCCGAACCGTTTGCTCAAGACGCATACGATAACACATGGTACAGCGCTCACCCCGCTCAGGTTCCTGTTCATAACCCTCAGCCAGCTGATGCCACAGCTTGGGATTATATTCATCCACAATCAATGGCAGGGCACACTGTTGGCACCAGCGCTCCATCTCATCACAACGAACCTGATACTCTGTAGCCGGATGGATGTTAGGATTGTAGTAAAACATGGTCAGATCATAATATTGCTGCAAACGCTCAACCACTGAACTGCTGCACGGAGCACAACAGGCATGGAGCAAAAGACGCGGTTTCACAACCGCTACATGTGTGTCTTGGATATTTTGTATTGAAAGATCTTGTATCACAATTTTTACCTCTTCTATAATTTTACATCTTTTGTAACAATTATTTTCTTGATTTTAGACATAGTTGCTATGTCAGCACCCTTTCAGTTGGGTTCGCAACCCCTATGGACGGGTTTCACCAGCATACCGTCACTTGGTAGACTTTCTTAAAAAGCAAAAGGGACAAATAGACCACCTGATACTGCTCGGCGATATTTTTGAGTTCTGGGTTGGTTATCGCCACTGTGTATTCAGTGCCTATTTAGAAATTCTGGAAACACTACAACAACTACACGCAGCTGGTGCAAAAATCGTCATGGTTGAAGGTAATCACGATTTCCACGTTGGGTCATTTTTTAGTTCAAACCTCAACAGCACCATATTCAGTGATGATGGCCAGCTGCAACTAGGTACAAATCGATTGTATCTGTGTCACGGTGATACCGTTGCAGCAACCCCCAATTATCTACGCTTACGCCGCTTTTTCCGCAGTTCCTTTGCTCAGCTGTTAATTCGTATACTTCCCCCTGATATCACCTGGAGAATTGCTGAAATATTGGGCAATATCAGTCGGAAACAACGGCATAAAAAACCACAACGGCAACACATCCTGCCCGAGCAATCGATCACGCAATACGCCCAACATCAATTTGATCTGGGATGCGACACTTTCATCTGTGGTCATTTTCATCAAGCATGGCATCATCAGCTAGATAACAGGCAAATAATAGTAGCTGGCAACTGGGGTGAAACTTATCACTACGTAGTTCACAAAGATGGCAAGTTCAGTATGAAACAATATCAACCAGATACTACAAATTAAGCGTAATATCCTGCTCCACTACAACAAACTCTCCAATTTCACCTCTTCAACATCGCCGCCAAGTTGCTGCAATGCTGGCTGTAGCTGGTGTTTATCGCCAACCAGTATCAATAACTGCCGTTGCGGCTGCATATATTTAGTTGCTACCCGTTGTACATCGGCAATAGTAACTTCACTGATTCGTTGTCTATAGTGCTCTAGGTAATCTTCGGGATAACCATACATCTCCTGCTCCATAATCCGCGTACTTAAAGCATGGCTATCGCTAAAGGCGAAAATAAAAGAATTTATCAAGCTACTCTGTGCCTGCTGCAATTCCTGTCGGGTAACCGGGGTATTGCGCATTTTTTTAATTTGGGTCCGCATCAGCTCCACAACTTCAGCGACCGAGCTATTTTTAGTCTCGCACCCGGCGAGGAAAGGCCCCCTAAGGCGCCTACCAACAGAAAAATAGGAATAAACAGAGTATGCCAAGCCACGGTTAGAACGCACCTCCCGCATCAAGCGTGAGCTGAAACCGCCCCCACCTAAAATATAATTCATCACCTGAATCGCATACAGGTCGGGATTAGATTTCTCGATACCAAGTTGAGTCATCAGCACCGTAGTTTGCGGTACCGGTCGGTCAACCACAACGGTCTCAGTGTAATTATTATTGCTCAATTTTGGTACAACTTGTGAGTCAACAGTGACCTTCCACGATCCAAAACTTTGTTCAAGCAGAGAACTGGCTTGCGCCTTGGTTAGGGCACCAGAAATAACTATCCTGGCATTGGCAGGACCAAAATAACGCTCGTATTGGCGCTGCAAGTCTGCCACAGTTAATGACTCGACACTATGCTTAGTGGTAAAATCGGCCAAGGGATGCCCAGCATATAACCGATTCATCATCAACAACCGGGCGATAGAGGCCGGACTATCTCCACGGCGGCGGATGGACTCCAACACCTGTTGCCGAGCTATGGCAAAACGCTTGGGAGAAAACCGCGGTTTCTGAACCATGGCTGCCAAAACCTCTAGACCACTGTTGGCATCTTCACTAAGCAAAGACATATGGAAATCGGTAGTATATGCCGAACTGCTGACCCGCACCCCTGCAGCCAAATCATCCAGTCTTTGATCCAGTTGATCAGCATCCCATTTTCCTGCCCCACCACTGCGTAGCGACATGGCCAACAGCTGGCTCAATCCAGTTTTTTTGTTCGGCACGCTGACTTTACCTGCCGCTACCGCCACAGTAACATCCACCAGTGGAAGTTCAGAATCTTGTTTAAAATACACCTGTATCCCATTAGATAATTTAAACTTTTGCGGATATTGTATTTTAAAATCAAGGGGGGCAAACTTGAGAGTATCAACCACACGATCGCCGCTATCGGTGACAGCATAAACAGGCAAGCTGCAGCTCAAAGAAAAAATCGTCACAGCTACAAACAGCACAACACCAGGTAAAATTATTCGCAATGATCGCATCAGTTTTTCTCCTGCACCAAGGTTATAACCGTTCTGTTATCAGCATTCAACCACCTCTGAGCCACCTGTTGTATATCTTTTGGCGTTATTTTAGCCACCTGCTGATCATAATCACGTAGATACTCCCAACCACCGGCTATCACCTGAAAACGGGTCAGCATATTGGCCAAACCATCATTAGTACGCAAATAATGAAGTCGATCCACCCGCAGCCGTTTACAGATATTCTCCAACTCTGCTGCTGTCACTAGATGTTTCGTTAATTCAGCTAGTTGCACATACAATGCCCGCTCTACTTCAGCAGCACTATGTGGGTAACGTGGGATCAAACTAAAGACATACAAGTTATCGTAATGCCCGCCAGGTGCAGAGTAACTGGAAACTGCCGTTGCCAATTGCTGTTCCAACACCAACGATTTATATAAGCGTGATGTTGCTCCCTCGGTTAACATATAAGAGATAAGATCAAAAGCGTAGTCATCACGAGTGGGGAGGGTTGGCTTATGATAGGCGACAAGGACTTGTGGGCGTGCATCGTAGCGCACTTCGCAACGACGCTCACCTTGTTGCTTCGGCTCCACCGCAGTAACAGGGGGGATCTTTTCACCGGCATAGATTTTGCCAAAATAGTTGGAAACCAACTGTTTAACCTTATCGGTCTCAACGTCGCCAACTATGGCAATCACAGTGTTGATGGGTGCATAATAGCGATGGAGAAAATCGGCAGTTTTTTTCTTGGTAAGGTTGTTTATATCCGAGGTCCAGCCGATAACCGGGTGACGATATGGATGAACACGGAACGCCGTTGCCAATAAGGCCTCATACATCATACCTGAAGGCTTACTTTCATAGGAGCGACGACGCTCTTCCATCACTACATCGCGTTCAGTATAAAACTCCCGCAGCACCGCATTCTGCATGCGATCCGCCTCCAAGGCCATCCAGAGTTCCAGCTTGTTGCTCGGCAGGGAGATCTTATAACTGGTTAAATCCTTACCGGTAAAAGCATTAAAACCAACACCACCATGACGCGCATATATACTTGAAATCTCGTCTTTGACCACTAACTTGCGTTCCTGCTGCTGCAATTTAATCATCTGCTGACGCAACTTATCAATTTTTTCGTTGTCAACACAGCAATCAATCCTGGCTCTGCGTAATTGCTCTGCGATAACATCAATTTGCTCAATCAATTTTTTTTCTGCCGCATAATCTCGCGTACCTACTGTTTTTGTCCCCTTAAAGCGCATATGCTCAAGTAGATGAGCTATACCCCGATTATCTCCAACCTCATTAACCGAACCCACACCTATAGTCATATAAGCACTGAAAGTTGGGCTGTCGTGGCGCTCCTTCACCAGCAGAGTAAGGCCATTCTCCAACTTAAACTGTTTAACCTGCAACGTTGGTGGCGTTGCGGCAAACACCGGCTGCAGCAGAACACAACAAATCAACAGCGTAAACACCAACACATGCCAATATTTATTAGCGGTTATTTCAATATTCATTTCAACCAACCTTCTCCATGACTAAAGAATATTCCGTACCAAGCCCAAGTCGATATAATACTACTGAATGAGAAAAACCCATAATTATATCATAGACAACATTAGCACCAAAATAAAAGGACTGATCTGACAATTGAAAAAACAGGGTCAGTAAGAACAGAACATAGGGAATAAAAATGCCCTGTTCCGGAGGAGGGATGGAACAGGGCAGCCTCCCCCAAGGGGATGGGGAGTGTATTTTTCTTATGTTGCTGACTGTAAGGTCATGGCTTAGCAACATTCGAACATCGATGACGATAATTATCGACAAAGACAAGGGAGAATTATAAACATAAATCTTGAATTCAGCAAGCCTAAAAAAATTTACCTAGCCTAAAGTCTACACGTTAATTACAAAAATAAATTGTTGCTCACAGAATTCAGAGCCTTAGCCTCAATCTCCGGGGAGTAATGATGTAAACGCACTTGCCCTAAGTGATATCTCGTCTCAGCACTACACACCAACTGCTGTGCAGCCGACAAAAAACTGCTCTCATCGGCATACAATAAACCATTGATACCATGCTCCACAATCGGACGATTACCAACGATATCCCGCGCTAAAATCGGCACTCCAAGACTAGCAGCTTCGATAAGAGCATTGGGCAAACCCTCGGAGCTGGAATTGTTTACCACCACATCCACCTGAATCATAGCGGCAGCCATAGCATCAGCTGAGACAACACCAATATAATGTGCCCACGCTCGTTCTTCTATCGCAGCAAAAAATTGATGTGCATAGTATTCGTCTAGTATTGGCCCACAAAAATAAAGCTGCCATGAACAACAATTTTCATTTTCTTGTAAAAGATCAAACAACTGCATAAGTTCTACCAACCCCTTCACCGGGCGCACACTCGCAGGGCATAAAAACAATAATGTTTGATCTGGCACAGCATATAGTTGGCGCAAAGGGAAAGGTGCTGTTCCCAGTTCGATACCGGGGGGGATATAGTGGAGTCGATCGACAACTTGCGGATACCTACTGGACAACTCATCTATATGAACCTTGTTATGACTCAACAGGGCATCAGCGTGATTCATCACCTGTTCCACAACAGCAACTTTGTGCTTATCGAGCAAATCATTGTTTAAATCGGTTCCACTCAACATAACTACTGTCGGCAGGGAATATTTATGGCGTAAAGCCAGCCACTGTCGACCGGTACGGTAAGCATGTATCAACAGCAACAGATCGGGCTTATTCTCTTCGATCAGTACAGCTAAACGATCTTCACCATCAGAAAGATGACTTAAAATTACCTGATGTCCAAAGCCAGCTAACCCGCTACAATAACGGCTGGCAGTTACCCAATTACCGGTAGCACTTATCCCTTCCGGCGAACCGATCATTATACGCATAGTGTAGCTCCAACCACATTCATCAACAGACAAACAAATCCAATACATTGCATTCTATACAGCAAAAGAACAATACAATCTGCCAGTTTAGTGCTATCTTACTGACGATATTTTAAAAATTGACTATCCAATTACACAGGAAATTAAAAATGAAGATTGAATTTTATAAAACTAAAATTTGACCACGGTGCATTCTCGCGGTACGCGAGATAAACAAAGTTTTACAGGATTATCCACAAATAAAAATTGAATCAATTGATATCGCCAGTAAATTGCCGCACAGTTGGCGCTCGGGAATAAGAATGATCCCGGCGTTGAAAATCGGCGATGATATTTTATCCGGTCTTTTTTTATCCGAAGAAAAAATCCGTCAGTTCATCAATAAACATCTGCAACATACACAAATATAGTTGCCACGAAGATCAAACTAAACAGACCACAGAGCTTTAACATCTGTGGTCTGCTGATGAAACATGCAAGCTACCAGCGCTTGGTTATTTCTAGCAAATGATAGCCAAATTG
>NBLX01000006.1 GCA_002084705.1 Desulfobacteraceae bacterium 4572_35.1 | reverse complement strand
ACCATTGCCGTTTTAATGTCTCATAACTTTTACTGCTACCCACAATAAATTCCTCCTGAGCTTGAATACAGGATACCGACCTCTAGCGGCAATTTGCGTCGCATAGATCTAAGTATAAGCGTAAATGCCGACTAAAAGCAAAATTATCACTATCTCCGATATCAATTAAATATTGAACGTCCAATATCCGAGAGCCACATCTTGTCGCGTAGCTCGTGTATATTATCAGGACATAGAATAATACCAAGGAGGAACAATATGCTTGATACTTATGAGAAAGCGGCACTGCGCCGTTATCTACGCAATGTATTATTTGACCAGAGAACTACACAAAAAATGTCTGCGGCTATTTGTGACTGGCTGGAAGATAATCTCGAACTAGTTATTGATAGCGAAATAGCAGAAACCACTTGGGATATTCTTGAAGAATACAATAGAAGCATGCAGGATCATTGTAATACTAAATCACGACAAAAAGCGTTCCTCTCTGAAATGGAGCGGCTGTTGTCATTAGAGGATACGGCATCTGAAACTGCGGTATTGAGCCAGTTAGAACAGAATATATCCACTTTAGCTGATATGTTGAAATTTGATGAGATTGATAAAGCTATTTTTGCTTTGCTTGCCCGCTATAAGGCCTACGATAAGTATGAAGGGTTATTAAATGATTTGGGCAAGGCGGGCAGTACTCAAGTGCTAATCATTTCACTGTTGACTCAACTCGACATCCAGTTGGTAACCAAGAGATTGGGGATTGGCAGTCGCTTGATAGTTTCAGGAGTGGTGGAAATATGTTCACGCTCCTACCATGGAACAGACTTAGATGATCGCTTTGAAATACCAGACAATATAACCCGTGCGTTGGTTGAAACCATGGATAGTAACGATGATATTCGTACGCACATTCTCGGCACACCGGTAAATGCGGTACTTGAGTGGGAAGATTTTGCCCATCTGGGAGAAATTTGTGGCAAGACGGAGTTCTGCAAAACCTTGGCAAAACAGATCAATTGCAACTTGTATTCTGTTGGTGAAACAGATGACGACGGAGATGCTCCAAGTAAAAACGAGCGAATTAGTTCGCTTCGGCTTAATCAGAGTATTCTACAGTATCAAAACAACAACCTTCTGATGTTTGACGAGATGGACGACCTGTTTGAGCAATCTGCGTTTACAGCTATGTTCGGCGGCAAACTTCAATTTTCATCCAAGATTTTTACCAATAGATTATTTGAACACAATACCGTGCCCACTATCTGGATAATTAACGATGCTTCTATACTTGATGAAACTATTGTGCGCAGAATGTCGTTGGTGCTGGAGATTAAAAGTCCCCCCAAATCGACACGGGAAAAGGTGATGACAAGAATTATTGCCAAGCATGGACTTGATCTGCCTGAGCAGGCTATTTGTGAGCTGAAAAATCTCGATGCGGCTCCGGCAATTCTGGATAATGCGGTGCGTTTTGCCCAGATCAATGGTCAGGGTGTTGATGATATTATGTTTGCCTTTCAGGGTATAGTTGAGGCAATAAAAGGGAAAAAACTTGCGCAGAAAAATCAGCACAAAATTTCATATTGCCCGGAACTGGTTAATGCAGATATGGATCTTAATGATCTAGGTGGCCGATTGCTGGCAACTGGGCAGAAACAGTTTTCACTATGCCTATATGGACCACCGGGAACTGGTAAAACCGAATATGTGCGGCAACTGGCGGATCAGTTGGGGATGGAGGTGCTGGTTAAGCGAGCATCAGACCTGTTGGGTGCGTATGTCGGTCAATCAGAACAGCAGATTGCCGCTGCTTTTCAGCAAGCTCAGGATAAAGAGCAGTTTTTGATTTTTGACGAAGCTGATTCCCTTTTAGGTGATCGTCGCCATGCGCACCAAAGCTGGGAAGTCTCGCAGGTAAACGAAATGCTAACATGGATGGAAAACCATCAGCTGCCGTTTGCCTGTACCACCAACTTGATGGATCGACTCGATCAGGCATCGCTGCGCCGCTTTACCTTTAAGGTTGGTTTTAATCATTTAACCAATGCGCAAAGCTGTTTCGCCTTCAGATATTTTTTCAATATCGATGCACCAACGTCAATTAAAGATTTAACCAATCTCACTCCGGGTGATTTTATGGTTGTGCAGAAAAAAGCCAACATTCTCGGCTTAATTGATCAACCACTTGAATTGGTAAAAATGCTGGAAGTGGAGTGTTCAGTCAAAGAGAACACCTCTACACCGATAGGGTTTCTTGCGGCATAGCCAAGGCGTTAAAGATATGATAAATGTCAGACTGGCTCCTAGCGAGCATTTTACAGCGAAAGGATTCAATATTGGAGATAATTATAACAAACTTCCAGAGAAGGGACTTGTCAAGGAAAAAGAGATTGTTTCAGGAGAAATCGAATTTTTTTTGATCTCGTTTTCATACTAAAAATTTGCCATAAATAGGACAATAGAACATCAAGATTAACTTGGCCGACCTGTTTAAACAACAGCTATGTAATCCCCATCCATCAATTTCCACACCATAAACATCGCCATATCATCAACAACTTTGGACAACAGACTAACTTTAACCAGATTACGTTTCATGGAGTATATTTGATGTTTTTTCAGTTTTTGATCTAAATCATGTTTTATGGTCAAAAACTCTGTCAGAATACGTGTATATGAACCGGAATCAAGGGGTTGTATTCGATTCACCTAGCGGTTTTTTCACGACAGTTTACTTGAATTTTCGATGTAACGTATCTTTGAAAGGGATTAGCAATGTCTGAATTGGTAAAACAGTTAAAAAAAGAACATATAGCAATATGTGACGCTCTCAATAAGGTCAAGAGCTTTGGCATCACTTCTGAGCAGGGGCGTAAAGCCATGTTTGCGGCAAAAAAGGGGTTGTTAGCTCACCTAAAAAAGGAAGACCTCCAATTGTATCCGACCATGCATAAAGCTGCTCAAAATGATACCAAGCTTAAAGGGACACTGGATGTATTCGCAAAAGATATGGATGTGATCTCCCAAAAAGCTCTTGATTTTTTTGCTAAATATGAAAAAGGCGGTTCAAACATGGAGTTCGCCAAGGATTTTGGTACTTTGATTGCTATTTTAAATCATCGGATTCGCAGGGAAGAGAATACCCTCTATCCAAAGTATGATGAATTGGATTGATAAGCTGTTTAACGATTGGTTGTGTGATCTGAAGGTCTTAAGAAAATAAGTGGAGAAGATGGATATGTTGCAAAAAGCTGCAATTGACCATACGTTGGTGGAAACCGTTAAGCATAATTATCAATTTGATGAACACGATGCTTTGGCAATGAAAAACCTAGCCTCACTGATGGAAAGCAGGACAAATGATTTTGTTGATGAGTTTTATGATTTTATCTTCAATTTCGAACATGCAAAAGCTTTTTTAAAAAATGAAGAGATTATTGACCTTCATAATGAAAAGATGAAATCGTGGTTTCTGGATCTGTTCAGTGGCAATTATGCCGAACCCTATTTTGCCAGCTTAGAGCAGATCAGTGAAACCCATTCTCGCATTGGTCTTTCCACCCACTACATCAACGCCAGTATAAATTTTGTCCGTCGCTTTCTGCTTGGAACATTGGTAACGCACCACCGATTGGAGTATATGGATGTCGTTGAGAAAATCATCGATATCAACCTAGATGTCCTGACCAGTGCCTATATGCAAGAAGACGCTAAACGGATGATCCGAACCATCAAGATGATAAAAAAGGCTCTCGACACCTCATCTATGCAGCCATATTATCAGCCGATTGTCGCCAATGATAACGGGGAAGTGGTAAAATACGAGTGTCTGGTACGTATTATCGAGGCTGATGGGACAGTTGTCGTCCCAGGTGATTTTCTACCCATTGCAAAGCAGGTTAAGATCTATCCGGACATTACCCGGGCAGTGCTCTTGCATGCCTTTAGCCATTATGAACAGCTTCAGGTTCCCTTTTCGGTTAATTTGTCGATAGATGATATTGAAGATTCTGAAACTACATCGCTTATTATGCAATTGCTGAACGAACAACCGTTGATCGGCAAACAGCTTACGTTTGAGATCCTTGAATCGGAACAGATAGATAATTACGAGTTGGTGGGTGATTTTATCCAACGGGTCAAGATGTTTGGGGTGAAGATCGCCATTGATGATTTTGGCAGCGGTTTTTCCAACTTTGAACAAATCACTAAAATGGCCGTCGATTATTTAAAAATCGACGGCTCACTTATCCGTGAACTGCCCGACAACAGGGAAAGTCGTTTGGCAGTTGAGTCCATTGTTGATCTGGCAACCAAGTTGGGGATCGCAACCGTTGCCGAATTTGTCAGCTCCAAAGAGGTATATCAAGCTGTCAAAGAGATCGGGGTCACCTATTCACAGGGATATTTTTTCGGCAAACCAGAACCGTTGCGTGAATAAAACTACAGCACCACCAACTCTTCGGGGGAGAAGGTTAACGATTCTACCCCATCCGCGGTAACAACGTAGGTATTTTCGATACCTACGGCACCAAGGTCTGGGTAGACCGCCTTGGGCTCGAAGGCAAAGGTCATGTTTTTTTCCAACAAATAATCATTGAAGCCACGGGCAATAAACGGGAACTCATCCAGCTCGGTACCTACACCGTGACCAATAAATGACACTTGCGCTCCACTTATTCCCATAAATGAATCTTTGTAACCTGCATCGCAAGCCATCTGATAGCAGCTATCGTAGATTGCGCCCCAACTAACACCGGGCTTGGCAATAGATACCATGTGTTGCTGAATTTTTACCATATCGGCGTAGGCTGTAACTAATTTATCCGACAACCCGCCAATACAGAAGGTGCGAGTTTGATCACATAAATAACCATCGGCAGCACCGAGAAAATCGACAATTATCGGCTCGTTAGTGCCGATAATCTTATTACCTGCCCCCTGACCGACCGCTGGTGTTACTCCGGGTCCACCCAGAGGAGTATCGCTGAAAGCTGGAGTTGAACTGGCACCACCTGAAAAAGCATGGCCACAGTAAAATTCAGAGTTGAAACCACGCATTCTGGTTATCCCCTGATGGCCACTCAAACGAGCAGCATATTCCAATTCGGCTGACAATTCGACATCGCTCATACCCGCACGGATAATCTGGCGCGCTTTCTGGTAGATAACATCTTCCTGTTTGGCCGCCTTACGCATAAGATTTAATTCGTAGTCAGATTTTATCATCCGCACCTGACGCAGCAACGGCGTAACATCCTTAACCTCAGCATTGGCAAAGGGCTTGGTAAAACGCCGATAAGTCGCAACCGGAACTACATCTAACTCCATTGCCATCGCCTGTGGCATGGAAATCCCATATTCTGCCATTATCCTTGGCAAATCGCGTGGGCTCTTGAGAGGAACAATGTTATCTAACTGCGATTCCTCTTTAGCTCGCGCCAACTCTTTACGCACGCAATATATCGGCGCACCCGAGGCAGGGACAAGCATCACCCCTTGTTGAATTGAGCCACTGAAATAGAATAGATCTGCATTTTGCAGCAGCAATGCCAGCTCTATCCCCTGTTCGCACAGATGCTGCTGCAACTGTTGCCAACGCTGATCTAACTCATGTTTAGGGGTGATATTCATCATAGCTCCTAGGATTGTTTTATACTGTGGTCTTTATTGCCATCAATCGGCATCTTCGAGTTGCAGATCGGCAATCGCCATCTCCCGTAACTTAAACTTTTGTATCTTACCGCTGGCTGTCATAGGGTATTCGTCTACAAACTTGACATAAAAAGGAATCTTAAAATTGGCGATACGCCCTTTGCAGAAAGATTTAATCTCCTCTTCGCTCAGAGACACTCCATCTTTGAGTTTAATTGCCGCCATCGCCTGTTCACCGAATTTGCGGTCGGGCACACCGTAAACCTGTACATCAGATACCGCGGGGTGAGTATACAAGAACTCTTCTATCTCACGTGGATAGATATTTTCACCACCACGAATGATCATGTTTTTAATCCGACCGGTAATTTTACAGTACCCATTTTCATCCATTACCGCCAGATCACCGGTATGCAACCAATCGTCTCTGTCTATAGCAAGAGCTGTTGCTTCCGGCATATTGTAGTAGCCCTTCATAACAAGATAACCACGGCAGCACAGCTCCCCTTGCTTGCCAGCCGAAAGTGTTTCACCTGTTTCGATATCGACAATCTTCACCTCAACATCTGGCAGGGCGCGTCCAACCGTTGCTACCCGCAATTCTATCGGGTCATCGGTTCTAGTCTGCGTAATAACCGGTGATGCCTCTGTCTGACCATAGGCAATGGTGATCTCTGATGCGTTCATGTCGCTGATTACCCGCTTCATCACCTCAATCGGACACGGTGAACCTGCCATGATTCCTGTACGCAAACTGGACAGATCGTATTGATCGAAGCCGGGAAACTCCAACTCAGCAATAAACATGGTTGGCACCCCATGCAAGGCGGTACATTTTTCAACGGCTACAGTTTTGAGTACCGCTTCTGGAGTAAAGGTCTCCACCGGCACCATAGTGGAACCGTGAGTTACACAGGCCAGTACCCCGAGGACACAACCGAAGCAGTGGAAAAATGGCACCGGAATACACAGGCGATCCTTTTCGGTAAAACACATGCATGCACCAATATTGTAACCGTTGTTAACAATATTGTAGTGGGTTAGCATAACCCCCTTGGGGAATCCTGTGGTTCCAGAAGTATACTGCATATTGATAACATCATGCTCGTCCAGAGTAGCCTTGACCGCATCCAGCTCAGCATCACTTATCTGCTCGCCCAACGCCTCCAGTTCAGCAAAATTCGACATCCCGGCCGGAGTGGTATCGCCAATATAAACCACATTTTTAAGACAAGGCAAACTAGCACAATCAAGCGCACCAACAGCACTGTCTTTGAGCTCTGCCACCACATCGTAAGCAGTTTCCACATAATCGGTATCTTTGAAACCGGAGACCAGAAACAACAGCTTTGAATCTGATTGTTTTAGAACATAATCAAGTTCAGATGATTTATAGCTGGTGTTAACAGTAACCAACACTGCCCCAATCTTAGCTGAAGCAAATTGCACCACAACCCACTCAGGAACATTGGTCGCCCATATAGACAGATTATCACCCTTTTTAACCCCCATTGCCAACAACCCTTTGGCAACGCGATCACAGAGGGCATTGAACTGCTCATAACTGTATCGCAGGTCTCTATCTGGATAAACAAGGGCATCATTGTCAGGAAAACGGCGGCCCATCTCTTCGAGAATCCCACCAACGGTGTAATGTAATGCGTCAGCCATAATATACCATCCTTGTGAATTTACACCCAACCTGTTGACGGGTTGAACGCTTAGAGGGGAACAGACATTAAAACCAGTAACTATTTGAATCGTAAGGTTTTTCTGGATAGCACACCCCAAAGCTATCCGTCAAATCAAAAATATAATTATCTGCTACCAAAATGAAACTATTAACGTTTTTCCTTGGCGGCAATCATGCGGCGACAGTTATTTATAATTGCCGATGAAACATTGCGGCTTTTTGCTATCATGCGCACATCTTTATCGTTCAGGGTATTTAAAAAACGGATCGCCTGCGGTAATGGTGTCCGTGGGTGCATAACCAACGCGTGACGAACTGCATAGTTTTTCAACCATTCTCTATTGAGCAATATTTCACGAATTATATCTTCACTACTACTTCGATTTTGAGCAAGAAACAGTATCTCACCCTCGGTTATACGAGGATTCTTTAATACCGCACTACTAATTGTCTTATTTGAATCTTTTACTAGAATGCTGCGCCACTCTTTATCGCCGGTTATGGCCATTTTCACCTTCTCAGCCATGCCCAACTCCATAACAATCTGCTGTTTGCTCAGAGTCTGGGTTTGATCAAACTCATCATCCAGATCCTCGTCATTTACAGCATCAACATCGTAATCAGCATTATCTGTTTCAGCTTGATGTGATTCAATAACTACAGAGATAGTTGCCTCAACCATCTGCTTGAGATCAGCGCTGGCTTGGTGGTTTTTTAATACTGCAGCTCTAATATTAGCCGGAAAACTTTTAGCAAAGTTTTCGTCACAAAAATGGGTTAACACCTCGTAATTGCAGTGGCTGAACACATATTCCCACGTGTTGTCGGTGACAACAGGGTTTCGGTGCAGCAAAATCAATGTTCCAAGGTCATCGATACGCACGCGAGCAATAAAATCGAGAATCCGCGGATGTTCTATCGAACTTTCAATAACCGAGCGCAAGGCATTATTTGAACTACTCCTTAATGTTCCAATTGCCCTCTCCTTCAACTCCTCGTCGCCCTGCGCACAACACAGGAATAGCGCGTGAACCAAGTCATTCCCCTTTAACGCAGTAGCACCACTAGCAACTTTCAACAGTTTTGCATAATCCGCATCTTTGGCAAACAAACGAGCGACCTCAGGTGAAACATGAAGTCGCTCGCCGCTATAATCTGATTTTTTTGCTTTAGTCAAACCTTTGGATCCTAATCGCCAAGCTCAGCCAAAATTTTGACTGTCAAGTGGGAAGGAACCTCCTCATAATGGGAGAACTCCATTGTAAATAATCCACGATCTGAGGTCATCGAACGCAATTCCGGAGCATAGCGCAACACTTCCGCCATTGGTACCTGAGCAATAATAGCCTGACTGCCAGCTTGCGGTTCAACTCCCAATACTTTACCACGGCGTGAATTCATATCGCCAATAACATCACCGATATAATCATCGGGAACAATAATCTCCATCTTCATAATCGGTTCCAGCATCACAGGATTACATTGTTCCATCCCTTTCTTCAGCCCCATCGAACCGGCAATCTTAAACGCCATTTCGGACGAATCAACTGAGTGATGGCTGCCATCGTACAAGGTAACCTTGAGATCCACCACTGGGAACCCCCCCAAGGAACCTTTATTCAAGGCCTCTTCGATCCCCTTATTAACAGCTGGAATATATTGTCGCGGCACCACGCCGCCGACAATTTTATCGACAAATTCATATCCGCCGCCGGGCTGCAGTGGTTCAATCTCCAACCAAACATCGCCGTACTGACCACGACCACCAGATTGCTTTTTATACTTGCTCTGTAGCTTTGTCTTACCTTTAATGGTCTCTCTATAGGGCACTTTTGGCGTCTCAAGCTCGACCGACACCCCATATTTACGCTTGAGTTTCTCTACTGCAACTTCTATATGTACCTGCCCCATACCAGACAAAATCAGTTCGTGAGTCTGATCATTACGAGTAACCTGCAGGGTGGGATCCTCTTCAACAAGGCGCTGCAGCCCCGTGTGAATCTTGTCCTCATCGTTTTTGCTACTGGCTCGCAAAGCAAAAGAGATAACCGGCTTAAGATTGAGAAGACTTTCAAATTTAATCGGATCATCAGCACTACACAGAGTATCACCAGTAGCCGTTTCCTTCATCTTTGCTACCGCAACTATATCACCCGCAACAGCCTGATCTATCGGTACCTGTTTTTTCCCCTCTAACTGATATAACTGCCCAATTCTTTCCGATACATCTTTAGTTGAATTGTACACCGAAGAGTCCGAGTTCAAGGCACCAGAGTAAACCCTGAACAAGGTCTGTTTACCAGTAAACGGATCGATATTGGTCTTAAACACCATGGCCGAAAACGGTTCATCTTCACTGGGTTGACGTTCAACGATCTCATCAGATCCCGGCTTTGTCCCAATTTGTACCCCTTTATCCAGCGGTGACGGCAAACAATACACCACATAATCCAGCAACTGGCGCACCCCGATATTTGCAGTGGCACTACCACACAACACCGGTGTAAATACACCAGTCAGTGTCCCTTCACGCAGACCACGTAAAATCTCATCACGTTCAAGATCTTCTGTTTCCAAATATTTTTCCATTAGATCATCGTCGGCATCAGCAACAGCTTCCAGCAAAATTATGCGCAGGCGCTGTGCTTCATCCAAATACTCAACAGGAATATCACCTTCAACATAGGTGCCTTTTTCATCAAACTGAAAAGTACGCGCCGTCATTGACACCAGATCGATAATACCCGTGAAATCATCCTCTTGACCAATGGGCATATTTACCAACACTCCACGGCAGCCGAGGCTCTTCTCCATATCGTCGACAGCACGCAAAAAATCGGCGCGCTCACGATCCATCTTATTAACAAAGGCGATAAGGGGAACTTCAAATTCCTGGCTCCATTGCCATATCTTCTGCGTTTGCGCTTTGACTCCAGAGATAGCAGAAACAATCATAACCGCCCCCCCCAAAATACGCAGGGCGTTGCGGGTATCATGTAAAAAGTTAGAATAACCGGGAGTATCCACAATATGCAGATTGTGATCCTGCCACTGGCAGTGATGCAGGCTGGAACCTATAGTGATCTGGCGCTTAATCTCTTCAGGTTCAAAATCCATGTTGGAGCTACCGTCATCAACCTTACCCAACCTGTCGGTCATGCCGGTGTTAAACAGCATAGCCTCGGTGAGCGAGGTTTTACCCGCTCCCCCATGCGCAACAATACCCAAATTTCTCAATTTCGCGGTGTCGTACTTTCCCATGGTTACCCCTTTCATTAGTTATTAAAATTAGAGGAACATCACAAAGTCACTTTCACTTACAGAAACCAATATCGAGCAAAGTGTAAATCAATTAGATAAATTAAGTTTGTACAAATAGAGCAACCCTTTAAGTGTTAACAATGGATCGATCTCGTCTATGCTCTCAGACGCCTGAGCAATCTGCTCTGCTAAACCACCGGTCGCAACCACCACAGGGTTTCCACCCACCTCCCGCTTCATACGCTTAACAATACCATCGACTAACCCAGCATAACCGTAAAGCAACCCTGCCTGCATACTGTTGACTGTGTTTTTGGCTACCACCACAGGGGGAGCAATTATTTCAACGCGCGGCAATTTGCTCGCCTGCGCATGCAACGCATCAGCTGAAATACCCAACCCTGGTGCAATAGCACCTCCACAATAATCGCCATCGCCATTTATATAGTCAAAAGTAGTGGCAGTGCCAAAATCAACCACTAACAAACTGCACTTGAAACGTTGATAAGCCGCTACCGCGTTAACAATGCGATCCGCACCCACTTCAGCCGGATTGTCATATTGAACATCCATCCCGGTGTTCATATCACTGCTGACAATATACGGTTCGGTAGCAAAATATTTTACTGTCATGCGCCGTAATGCATCCAGCACTGGTGGTACAACGCAAGAAATAATTACCGCATCAATATTGTTTAATTGAATACTGGAGAAATTCATCAAATCGTTGATGAGCATGGCATATTCATCATCGGTACGGGAATAGTCAGTTCTTATGCGCCAGCTATGCTGCAACACATCATCCGTAAACAATCCCAACACCATATTGGTATTACCAACATCTACAACCAACAACATTTATATTACTCTCCTTGAACTAATCATTCTACAGCGGCATTACGTCTCCAGCATAAACTTCCTGCTGCGTGCCATCGTCCAAACTCAGCAGCAAAGCGCCATCCTCAGTTATTCCGGCAACTGTACCGCAAAACCGCTGCTGACCGCAATCAACAGATACCTTGGTTCCCAACATATCAAACAGCGACTCCCATGCGATACGGATGGGAATAAAACCATGGCTATTCAACAATTTATATAACACATCTAACTGGCAATATAATTCCTGGGCAAAATCGAGCCGATTAACAACGCTGCCGCTAGCCAACATCAATGACGTAGCAGGGTAGCGCAGATCAGCGGGAAATTGCTCTTCGGTCATATTCAGGTTAACCCCAATTCCCAGCACCACATAATGGATCCCCTCCATCTCGGCACTTAACTCGTTGAGCAATCCGGCAACCTTTTTACCATTGAGAAGAATATCGTTGGGCCACTTAACATTCACCTTGACCCCGACCACCTTTTCAATTGTGCGTGCTACCGCTACTGCCGAAAGAAAGGTCAACTGCGAAGCCTGCATGGGCAACATCTGCGGACGCAAAAGTATTGAGGTATATAGATTAACCCCAGCCGGAGAACTCCACCTGCGACCCATGCGACCACGCCCAGCAGTCTGCTCTTCGGCAATAACTACGCTGCCTTCCGCAGCCCCCTGCTCCCCGAGTTCTTGGGCACGCTGATTGGTTGAGTCGATTTCGTTATAGTGTTCAACAGTATTAGCAATAATCTCGGTATCCAGATCAAACTGCACCGCTGCGGGCAACAACAGATCGGGACGAGATACCAGCTGATATCCCCGCGACGGTACAGCTTCAATTGTATAACCAATCTGACGCAACGCACTAATATGCTTCCATATCGCCGCCCGACTGACTCCAAGTTGTCGGCTTAAACTTTCTCCCGAAACAAACTGGTTATCGCCGGTCAAAAAAACGGCAAGGATTTGATCTCGCAATCCCAATTCTGCCATGCAACTGAATCCTTTATACTCGAGATTTAGCGACGCCTCAATTATTGAAAAAGCATAGAAATATCAACAGCACGGCTCGAATGGGTAAGAGCCCCTACAGAGATAAGATCGACGCCCGTTTGAGCAATTTCAGCCACGGTATCCAAACTTACCCCACCAGATGCCTCCGTTACAGCCCGCCCATCAATAAACTCCACCGCCTCACACATGGTGGCCAGAGTCATATTGTCCAACATGATAATATCCGCACCAGCAAGAACCGCCTCGTGTACATCATCCATATTTTCGGTTTCAACTTCAACCTTTAGAGTATGTGGAACCCGTTGTTTAGCCGCTGTTACCGCAGCATTTATACCACCAGCGGCAGCGATGTGATTCTCCTTAATCAACACCCCATCGTAAAGTGAAGTGCGATGATTCTGACCCCCACCCATACGTACCGAATATTTATCGATACTACGCAGTCCGGGCATGGTCTTTCGGGTATCTACAATTACAGCTTTGGTGCCAGCAACAGCAGCAACAAAAGCCGCAGTATTAGTGGCAATACCACACATCCGTTGCAGCAGATTCAAAGCCACCCGTTCCCCTTGCAGCAAAGGATGCGCATCGCCCTTTATCCAAGCCAACACTTCACCGCTTTCGATAACATCACCATCACCATGCAATGCCTCAAAAGCCACATCCACATCCAACATGGTAAAAACACGGTGGGCTACATCAATACCCGAGAGGACAAAATTTTCTTTAGCTACCAGCTCAGCCCGCGCAGATGTTGCTGCTGGCACTGTTGCCAGAGTAGTAATATCGCCACTACCAATATCTTCTTTTAACGCAGTGTGTATAATACGTTCTATTTCAAACACTATTATTCTCCATAACACATTAATAACATTATTTTTATAACACAGTTATAGCACAGAGATAATCAGGAAAACAGCACTAAACCACCCCCGTCATCAGCAGCTAAAACAGTGCACTTTAGCGTAGAATATGATAAATAAGTGACATTGATAAGAAAAAACTTTAACGACTTTAAAAAGAATCCTGGGGAGAAACACGTGCCTGAAACCACAGCAAGAAAAAACAACAACCACGTACCCTTTAATAATCACCCAACGTTCACGACTGTAACGAAAATTGTTATGCTATGCCTGCTGTGTTTTTTGTCAAACTGTGTCAGTAAGGACGCTTATCAAAGCGCAGTCAACCAGAGCGCTGACCTTAGTCTAGAGATGGCTCAACAGCGCCTGCAACTTGCCCAGTTGCAAAATGATATAAAAAACCTCAATAATCAACTAGCTGAATGTGCTGGCGCAAAAGCAAACCTGGAGCAACAGGCTCTTGAAGCCAGTGCAGAAGTTGAACGTCAAGCCAACATATACCGTGTCCGTCAAGCCAAGAACAAGCAACAGCAAAACAAATTGCAGCAAAAGATTCAAACCATTGAACACGAACTACAACGGACATTAGAACGCTACAAACAACTGGAAATTTTAAACGACAAACAAAACAACACCATAGTTGAGCTAGAAAACAATCTGCAACGGGAACAGATTGCCCGCCAGGCGCGAATTGCAAAAATAGCCAGCACCTACAAAAAACTAGTTGAAAGTTTAGAGAATGAAATACACAGCGGCGAGGTAACTATAAGTAAATTAAAGAATCGTCTAAGTGTAAATCTGGTACAGGAGATACTCTTCCCTTCTGGATCAGCACTGCTGTCAAGCACTGGGGAAAAGGTCATTCGGCAGGTTGGAGATATACTGAAAGGTATTGAAGATAAAAACATTCGCGTTGAAGGGCATAGCGACAATCTTAAAATCCGTCCATCACTACAACAAAAGTTTCCTAGCAACTGGGAGCTATCAGCTGCTCGCGCAGCGACTGTAGTGCGATTTTTACAAAAAGAGGTAGGCATCCCCGGCAAAAAATTGGCTATCGGAGCTTATAGTTCCTACCGCCCTATTGCCAACAACAGCACCCCCGAAGGTCGGGCCAAGAATCGCCGCATTCAAATTGTACTGGTGCCTCTTGATATGTAAAATGTGGGCGCTACAGATTAAGCGATCGCCAAACCTGTAGCCACACCTTTTCCAGGTTTATCCCAACCAACTTGCACTTGGTATTGCCATCTGGATTATGGTGGAGAATATCGAGAAGACAATCATCATCCTTGACAATTGAGTCGGCGACATCAACATCGGTGTTCAAACCTACATCACCGTCACCGAAGAAACCATGCGCTTTACCTTCGTTATAGAAAATTAGCATTACACGTTTAGAACTGTGCAAGCGCAAACAACCAGTAAATTTTTCCTGCCGCACCCACGCCATCATTCGTTCAATATCGAAGAGATCTACCCGCTGATTTTCCGCTTCAACGGTAGCATGGCAAAACTGCTGCACATAGGGGATAAAATCATCCTCGAGACGGTAGACTCCCATGAAACACTGTGCAGACTGAACTATTTGAAAAATCATTTCCAAAGCACTTTCACCACACAGCCGCCCATCATCCACTTGACATAATGCCGCAACAATCTTTCCATGGGCATAACACAGCACGGCGCTAGCACCTGTTTTATCGTTTTCAAAAGTCAAATAACCACTAAAATGATTGGAACACATCTTCAATAGCGCATCAGGCATCTTCAAACGTGCCGTATCCAAACGCTCTTTAATTATCTTCCCACGTGGCAACAAATACATGATTTAGCCCTCCAACTCGGCAATCTCCAACTGCAATTGCTCCCAACAAGCGTACAGCTCTTCAAGAGCTTGTGTCAAACCACTATGTTGGTTCGACAAAACATTAAAACGCTCATGATCCTGATACAAAACTGGATCGGCCAACTGGTTTTCAAATTCACTGCTTTGCTGTTCATGCTCTTCAATATCAGCCTCGAGCTGTTGCAACTGTTTGTGTAATTTACGCAGCTGACGCTGCTCATCTTTGCGCTGAGCATACTCCAGCTTGCGCTGCTGCTTATCTTTATTATTGCCGTTTCCGTTTACTACCGCTTCTGCGTTGTGCTCAACCCGCTCCGCAGCATGGCTATCAATCCCCTGCTCTTGCTGACTGTGCAGAAAATCGGCATAATTCCCCGGATGAGAACTTATCTGCCCCCCCTCAACATCAATTATACGAGTGGCCAGCGCATCAACAAAATAACGGTCGTGAGAAACAAATACCAACGTGCCAGAATAACTATTCAGCGCCTGCAACAACACATCTTTTGATTGCAGATCCAGATGGTTAGTAGGCTCATCAAGCAACATCAGGTTAGCCGGACGTAACAGCAGAATAGCCAGAGCCAAACGATTACGCTCACCTCCGGACAACACCGACACCCGCTTATAAACATCGTCGCCACTAAACAAAAAGGTACCCAGCACATCGCGCAATTTAGGCACCATAGCAACCGGTGACTTGCTGGTAATCTCCTCCAGCACAGTATGCTCTGGATTAAGAATGGCCGCCTGATCCTGGGCAAAATAGGCTAACTCCAGATTATGTCCTTCAACACGAATACCTTCACTCGGTTTTTCGCTTCCGGCCAACAAGCGCATCAAAGTGGACTTACCCGCGCCGTTGGCACCTACTAAGGCAATTCGCTCCTGACGTGTTACCATCAGATTAACACCCCTCAGCACCTGATGCTCGCCGTAACACTGCCCAGCTTGCTTCAGTTCTAACAGGTCTTTGCCGCCACGCGCCGGTTGGGGGAAATTAAACGCAATTTTTTTGCGCAGTGGCGGAATTTTTATCCGTACAACCTTTTCCAGCTGCCGCACCCTGCTTTGAACCTGACTGGCCTTGTTTGCCTGATAGCGAAAGCGGTTAATGAAGGCTTCGGTACGTTCTATCTCCTCATCCTGACGTTGCTTTGCCGCTCGCAGCGCGGCTACACGCCGATCTCGCTCCTGTAAATATAGGGTATAATTACCGGGATACTCGGTAAGTTCACCATTCCACACCTCTACGATCTGCTTAACCACCTGATCCATAAAGAAACGATCGTGCGAAACCAGAACTACCGCAAAGGGATAGCTATTTAAATAACTCTCAAGCCAGTTACGGGCAGGAAGATCTAAATGGTTGGTGGGCTCGTCCAACAACAACAGATTCGGTCGCTGGAGCAACAATCGCGCCAGAGCAATACGCATCTGCCAACCACCAGAAAACTGCTCACATGGTTTGTGCCAATCCTGCTCATTAAACCCTAAACCATGCAGCACCTTGGCAATATCGGTTTCTAAGCTGAAGCCACCGCGCAAACTGTATTGATCCTGCAAATGGGCATATCTTTCTAGGTCCTTTTCATCAGCAACAACACTGATCTGCTGTTCCAAAGTGGCAATCTCGTCCGCCATCGACAACAGATCGGCGCAGGCGTTGCGCACTTCGTCAAACAAACTGTTCCCAGAATAATGCAACCCATCTTGGGGTAGATAACCAAAAGTTGTCCCCTTGGCAACGATCACATCACCTTTGTCACTGGTATTTATACCACATAACAATTTCAGCAGTGTTGACTTGCCAGCACCGTTCTCACCACACAAACCGATACGGGCGTTGGGCAAGATATGCCAGTTGACCCCATTAAAAATCTTGCGCCCGGAATAATCTATTTCAATGTTTTTCAGTTGCAGCATAGTTATATTTTCCGCATCTTGAATTCGGTCTCGACCTCGGTACTTTTATTGATATGGCAATTGCCATCACGACAAGTCGCGCACCTTACCACGCAACACCTTGGTACGCCCACGTAATGTTTTGCTGTCCACCCTTTTTTTGCGCGCTGAGCGGCTGGGCTTGGTGGCAGTGCGTTTTTTTTGCACCGTAGCGACACCACAAATTAAGGCCTGTAGCCGATCAAACGCCTCTGCTCTATTAAGCTCACGGCTCCGATGTTGCTGCGCCTTAATCACCACTACCCCATACTTGGTGATACGCCGGTCTGCCAATTGTAACAATCGCGTTTTATATATATCCGGCAACGATGATTTACGTATATCAAAAAACAAGATGACCGCCGTTGCCACCTTGTTCACATTCTGACCACCCGCACCCTGAGAACGCACGGCACGTACGTCGACCTCAGTCTCCGGAATCATCACATTCGTAGAAATTTTCAGCATAATATCACTAGCAATGCACCTATGCCACTCTTAGTTTGCATTTCACAACCTACCGTAATCATTAAAAACGCACCCGACATCTAGGGATATTTACCCCGACATCGAATGATACATTGATTTTTTTACGTTACGCTCATAACCAACAGAGACAAGAGAATCTCAAAGAGAGATGTGACACTCACCCATCACCAAACGGAGGGGATTATGAAAGTAACGACATTTGTTTTAGTCGCAGTTTTTATCAGTTTAACTTGTGGTACGGCGTTGGCAAGAGACCATCGTCATCATCAGGACCAGAGAACACACCACCATAACATAAACAACAGAGATCAAAGTGAATGGCAGTATAATGACTATCGCCATCAGCGACAACATCTCAGTCACAGAGAGCAGAGAATAAACCGGCTGGAACGCAAACGAGATCGCATCGCGCGTAAACTGCGCCAAGAAAGGCACCAATGGCGGCGACACCAGCGCCATCAGGAGATAATTGCCTATCAACCCTGGAACCATACTCGCCATCACCGCAGCGAACACCGCCGCGATCACCGCACAACCAAAATTATAATTCCTCTGGCGCCCATCCCCCGGGTCGCACTATTTTTCCCATGGTAGATATTGCCCAGAAAATTTAACTATAACTCCGCTAAAAAGCCGTTCCGCCTGAGTATTCAGGTGGAACGGCTACATTGAAAATTTTCTTTGATCATTGCGAAGCTCTACAGCTTTTTGGTCTACCGCAATTGCATTAACACTTTATTAAGAGCCCCCTTCATCACCTCTTCCAACGAGGGGTGATAAACCGGCATCTGTAACACTTCAGCTACAGTCATTTTGTGCTCAATTGCCAACACCAGAGTATGCGCCATATGTTCGGCACCTCGACCAAATATTTCCGCCCCCAAAAGCATACCGCTGTTTTTATCTGCATAGATCTGAATCATCCCTCGATGGTCATTGTAGATCTCATGACGAGGACCACTACTCATACGGGCACGACCAACAATTATCTGTTCTGAATCAAGGCTGCTATATGCCGCACCAACGGAAGCCATCTGCGGATCGGTGAAATAGATTCCCAATTCAGGGGTTCGTTTCCCCTCTTTTCGGGTGGGGAAACTTATGGCACTGTCTGCGGCGATGCGACCTTCGATAAAGGCTTCATGCCACAGAGCCAAATCTTCCGTAGCATCACCAGCAATAAACACCGGTGAATCACCACACTGCATCGTCAATGGGTCGTAATGCGGCAACCCTCTGGAATCAAGAGCAAGACCAGCGTTTTCCAGATTCATATCACGCAGATTTGAAACTCTACCGCTGGCCAGCAACACCCGCTCGTAGGTTCGGGTGACAATTTCACCCTCGCCAGTAAGGTAAGTCAGTTCGTAGCCATCTGCAACTTTGGCGGCATGAGTAAAATCGCCTTGGGGAATAATGTTCAATTCCTGTTGCAAGGTTTGCATCACTTCACGCTTCATATCTGGGTTAGTAAACGATCCAATTCGACCGCTATGACCGTAAAGGGTAGTTTCCACTCCAAGACGGTGAAACGCCTGCCCAAGCTCCAGAGCGATCACCCCAAGGCCAACAACGGCAAGCGACTTAGGCAAATCGTCAAGTTCAAAAATGGTGTCGCTGGTGTCCAGTTCGTGACGTAATGGTTCAAAAACCGGCATAACATTGGGGGTAGAGCCACAGGCTATAATCACCTTGTTGGCCTTAATCTGTAACTTACCGTCAACATCAATGGTGTGCTGATCAATAAATGTCGCCTTACCTTCAATTTTGAATTGTTCTTTGATGGTATTCACATATTTCAGCACCCCGCCAACAAACTTATCGGCGCGATCCTGCTTTATCCGTTCGAAGATACGTTTGCCATTAACCTTATAATTACCGTCAATACCGAAATACCCGCCCTCATCAATAGCGTGGGCCAGATCAGCGGCGGCAATCAGCATTTTACTTGGCATACAACCGACGCGAGCACAGGTGGTACCATAGGGACCGTGCTGAATCAGCAACACACTGTCTGTTTGTTTACGAATTCGACTAAAAGCTCCTAATCCAGCAGTTCCAACACCCAGAATAACGTACTCAACTTCGCGTATCTCCATCACTATCTCCATGCTTGCAAACTTATTACGGCTAAGGCACTAACATTCCGACAGCCTCTTAACTCGGCTTTGTAACCAGCGGTAAAATCCTGTCAATCTCAAAAAAGACCAGAAAACACGTTTTCTTAAAATGCATCTCTTTGCCGCGATCTTCAAGACACTTTTTTACTAACTCGGTATTGCGTTCCTCTGCCACCTTTGTAAGATGCAATCGTACCCCTTCATACCCCTTGCCTTCCGCTATAAACAGATATGACGCATGTGGGTTGCTCTGCAAGTTAGCGTGACTGAGATGATCCAGCATAATAAAGGCGATGCGGCCATCATCGAAAAAACGGGGTCTGGCGTATAGCGCAGAGTTCACGCGACCATCGCTATCGGCCGTAGACAAAATTGATGTGCCGGTCGTAGTTTTAAAATATTCGGGCAATTGTGTTGCTTCCATGTTTACTGAACTCCTTTGTTGTTTATGTGTTTTTATCTACAAAAAGCTGTCTGTCTTAACAAGGAACTACTGCTATTTCATCTGAATAGTGCAGATCCAAGGATCTCAATACGTAAGCCATTTAATTATTATTGAGCATGACATCTCGCACAATGACATCTTTTTGGGACAAAAAATATGATCCAGATCAAAAAAACCTGACTAACACCAATCTTCCGCACGGGATATGTACCTTATTTCCGTCATGCCCGCGTAGGCGAGTATCCAGAGGTAGAGACGTTACATGTAACGTCCCTATATGAGCCCCGTCCAGCCTACGCTGGAGTGACAAACTTTTGCTAAATCATCTATTGCCACATTTTTAGCAACCAATTCAACTCCCATAACCCTGTTGTACTTGATCCTCGCGCCCCTCAAACTGCTTACCCCACTCACACATCTGTTGCAGCAGCGGCACCACACTACTCCCCAACCCTGTCAACGAATATTCTACCTTGGGTGGCACCTGAGGATAGACCTCGCGATACACCACCCCATCCCGCTCCAACTCGCGCAATTGCTGGGTCAACATCTTTTGTGTTACCCGAGGTAATCGCCGCTTCAATTGACTGAAACGCAAAGTTTTATACGACAGATGCCATAGGATCAACGCCTTCCACTTGCCGCCAATAATCTCTAAGGTCAATTCCACCGGACAACGATAATTCGGATCACAGCATTCGGACGGTTGTAAGGTCATACAATCTTCACTCTTTTTTCTTCAACAATAACAACTAAGTATCTTTTCAGTAACTACAATACTTTTTTGTGGGTACTTGACCACACAAATAATACAGTGGCACTATATACCTACAAAGTAGACAAAGCAACGCGTGAAATATCGCAAATACTTGCGCCGAAACACTTGCCGTCTATACTTAAAGTTCGGCAACGTCAACACAACGCACCATTACCAAGGAGACCATCATGATTCCCGAAAACTACACCGCTCTGATTGTCAGCCAAGATGAGCCGAAAAAATTTACCCGCACCATCGCCCAACGCGCTATCAGCGACCTTCCCGAAGGCGACCTGCTGGTAAAAGTACACTACTCGTCACTGAACTTCAAAGACGCCCTGTCGGCCACCGGCAATCCCGGTGTCACCCACAAATTTCCCCATACGCCGGGTATTGACGCCGCTGGAGAAGTTGTACAATGTGACAGTGGTGCTTTCGCCGTGGGCGACAAGGTGATCGTCACCAGCTATGATCTGGGAATGAACACCGCCGGAGGATTTGGCGAGTATATTCGTGTCCCCTCCAATTGGGCGCTGCAACTACCAAAAGGGCTCACTCTACGCGAGAGCATGAGCTACGGCACAGCAGGACTAACTGCGGCACTATCGATATCGCGGCTGGAACAAGGAGGAGTCAAACCTGGAGATGGCGACGTACTCGTGATCGGAGCTACCGGCGGCGTCGGCAGCATAGCAGTATCGATTCTATCCAAGGCAGGCTATCGAGTGGTGGCCGCCACCGGCAAGCCAGATCAGGCACAGTTCCTAACAAATCTCGGCGCAGCGGAAATCATCAGCCGTGACGAATTATTGAAGGGAGCGGATCGACCGATGATGAAAGAGCGTTGGGCTGGAGTGGTAGATGTAGCTGGCGGAACCCCCTTAGCTGCGGCAATCAAATCCACCCGCTATGGCGGCGTGGTCACCTGCTGCGGTCTAGTGGCGTCCCCCGAACTGAATCTCAACGTATTTCCGTTTATTTTACGCGGCATCAGCCTGATCGGCATTGACTCAGCCGAGTGCCCCATGAACTACCGCACCCAGACCTGGGCACGGATAGCCAGCGACTGGAAACTGGACAACTTAGAAAACACCGTTAATGAAGTAACGCTGGAAGGGCTGGAAGAAAAATTTGCAGCCATCCTCAAGGGTCAACTCAGTGGTCGCACCGTGGTAAATCTGGCTCGCTAACTTCCGACATAAACTCTTTGCGGTGGGGTGCACATTACTGCGCCCCACCGCTGCATGAACGTCAACTCCAATAGATAAACTCTGAAATGTAAGTGGAGTCGCAAACTCCTGCGCACTTTTGGTCATCATCACCGATACGTCTGCACCGGCCTTGATAAATAGGCGCAACAACTCCACCGCTTTATAAACAGTAGTACTACTCAGAATTTTCAACAAAACTACCCTTTGGCGGAGATAACATATTTTAAGTACCGCCCCTCGGGAAATGTTACCAAAAAGGGGAAATCTCCCCCCTGCCCCACTGTTTTAATCACTTTCAATTCGCACCCCGCAGCTAACACGCCGCGACGCAACTCCTTCAGATAATCGGCTAAATCAACTTTTTGATGATTGGATGATGTAATTAACAGCCCACCAGGCTGTAATAGATTGAGAGCTAAAGTAACTAGACGAGCAGTACCGCCACTGGTGGTGAAACGGTTTTTACTTGTGGTGGAAAAACTTGGCGGATCCATCAGAATAATATCGTATAGCTGGTGCTGTTGAACCATCTGTGCCAAAACTTCAAAACAGTCACCGTCAACAAATTTATGCCGTTTCGGGTTTAGACGATTTAAACCAAAATTCTCCCGAGCCCAGTCAAGATATTGCTTGGATACATCTACACTGGTAACCTGGGATGCACCTGCAGCTGCGGCAGCTACCGAAAATGCGCCGGTATAGGCAAACAGATTAAGCACCCGTTTACCACGAACCCGTTGCATCAAATCGCGCCGGTTTTCCCGCTGATCCATAAACAAACCGGTGTTCAACCCCTCTTCCAATATAACCTTGAAAATCAGACCATTTTCCATCACCTGATAAGATGGCGGCGCGGCGATTCCTGCAAGCAAACGGCTATAACGCTTGTTCCCTTTTTTTTCCAAAGCGCGAGTTTGTTGAGGGCGAAATTTTTCGTATATACCCGTCGGAGTAAACACATTTTGTAACGCTTTGACCAGTTGCGTCAGATATGGCTCCCAACTGTTGGTATATAACTGAATCATTAAATATTGATCGTAGCGCTCTACGGTCAATCCCGGCAAACCATCACCTTCACCGTTTATCAGTCGGTAAGCGTTTGTATCGTCAAGATCAACGTGTTGCTGACGCAACGCTAATGCCATGCGCAATTTTTTTTCAAACCAAGAGCAATCAATATTTATATGCTCGGCAGCCAGAACTCTGGCCACGATTCGATCCTCCCCACGCAGCGCACACGCCAGGAACTCGCCACCATCATTTACCAGATTTATCAAATCACCGGAAACTCCGACTGGCCACTGTTTGGTAAATTTATCCTGCAGTACCCACGGATGCCCCAGTGCAATAAACAATCGACGCTCAGATGTGAAAAAGTGTTGTTTCCCTGTTATTGGGTCAGTAAAACGCAATTGTTTCGCCAAAAGCTGCAACGGTTTAGAGTAATCATCCCGCTGTTCTTCCAACAATTGTGGATAACAGCGATCATTGACGATGGGGAACCCCAAGCTGCTCATGTGAATCCGTAATTGATGTGTCTTTCCGGTGTGGGGATAA
>NBLX01000056.1 GCA_002084705.1 Desulfobacteraceae bacterium 4572_35.1 | reverse complement strand
TGACAAATGAGATGAAATTTAATGCCGTCGTTAGCGCAGTCGGCGGTGCAAGGAATTGTTCTGTCTTCTAGGCACCTGATAAATTTCCTACAAGTTTTTCATATAGAGGTTGCGTTTGATATGGATTGTGTTTCAATAATTATTTCTGCTTTTGATTTTAACCCAGATATAGAAAGTTTTTTAGCATCCTTCTGTGCTTGAAGGGGTTGCGGTATGGAGAATATAGAGCCTTATGCTGGCTGATTTACAATTTGCTTTTATGGTTACAGCGCCGGTGTTTTGTGTGCTGCTTGCCGGGGTGGTGTTGCGCCGGATCAATTTGATTACTGACCATTTTGCCCGAGTTGGCGCTAACTTGGTATTTCGGGTAACGTTGCCTTGCCTGTTGTTTGTCAAATTATCCCAAGCCGATTTTACCCATAATTTACCAGTGGCACTTATCTGTTATGCCATGGTATCTACTTTGGTTGTATTTGTATTTCTCGATATTATTATTGCCCCAAGATTGAGCAATACAGAAAAGAGGGGGGTGTTTGTTCAGGGTGCATTTCGCGGCAATATGGGGATAATTGGTTTGGCGTTCTGTATCAGCGCCTTTGGTGAAGATGCTATTGCTAAGGCGTCAATATATCTGGCCTTTATGACCACGTTATACAATATTCTAGCGGTCATAACCCTGTCACGGCATAATCAAAGTGCCGATGCTGATGTTGATGTGAAAAAACTGTTGTGGGGTATCATCAAAAACCCCCTTATCCTCGCAATAGTTGCTGGTGCTATAGTCTCCATTACCGCCCTGCCGGTGCCGGAAGTTGCCATGAAAACCGGTATCTATTTTGCCCAGATGACTTTGCCTTTAGCTCTGCTCTGTGCTGGCGCCACTATCCGGTTGCGAGAATTCTACAGTTCACCTGAATTGTATGGAGCGCTGCTGTGTAAGCTGGTGTTGGTACCGCTTATTGTCACCGGCGGGGCAATTGCGGTCGGCTTGCGATCTGAATCGTTGGGAATCCTGTATTTGATGAGTTCGGCTCCCACGGCGGCGGCAAGTTATCCGATGACCATCGCATTGGGTGGCGATAAGTATCTCTCTGCCGCAATAATTGCCGCCACCCTGTCAGGTTCGTTGCTGTCGACTACGGTGGGGATATTTGTGCTGAAGTTTTTTCAGTTTATATAGCGGTGCTCTGAATTTCTTTAGCGCAGATAAGTATGTCCTCCCCCCCCCTCCCCCGTATCGGAAAGCATTGGAAATGGAACGCCTGTATCAACCATTTTTGATAGTTCCTGATCGTTCCACATCTTGTGGGTGAATTTACTGTCGATGCTCACTGAGAGAACTTCTACGCCAAACTGTTGAAATTTGGATATTAACCATGAATATCTCTCCTTTTTTTGTTTTAGCTGTGGAATGAATAAATGTTGAAAAGAAAAATGGATAGATCTCTGGATTTTGCTTAAATTTAAGCTTTAATAGTCAAGAGGTTAGATCTCACTTTGGCTATTCTAACAATAATATTGTAAAAGCGATGGTGTGCTCCTTGTATTGCAGGGGCGTTTTAATAATTTAAAAGGGGAAAACATTATGGCATCAAGCATTAAGGGAACCGAAACGGAAAAAAATCTGCTCAAATCCTTTGCTGGTGAAAGTCAGGCTCGCAATCGTTACACCTACTTTGCCAGCATCGCAAAGAAAGAGGGCTATGTACAAATAGCTGCTATTTTTGAAGAAACAGCAAGCCAGGAAAAAGAGCATGCAAAGCGTTTCTTCAAATTTCTTGAAGGGGGAGATCTTGAGATAACCGCCATGTATCCTGCTGGAAAGTTGGCTACAACTGCGGAAAATCTTCTCGCTGCGGCTAATGGGGAACAGGAGGAGCACACGGAACTGTACCCGGCCTTTGCCGAAACTGCCCGCAAGGAGGGATTCAATGAAATTGCTGCGGCATGGGACGCAATTTCTGTTGCAGAAAAACAGCACGAAAAACGCTATCGCGTTCTGCTGAGCAATCTTGAGGCTGGCCATGTCTTCAAGCGTGATGATGTCGTTACGTGGCGCTGTCGTAACTGTGGCTATCTTCATACGGGGAACACCGCAGTAGAACTGTGCCCAGCTTGCGTTCATCCTCAGGCTCATTTTGAGCTGTTAGGGGAAAATTGGTAGTTTTGTTTATAGAGTGGATCCAACATTGTTTGAAAACGAATTTTGTCTAACTATTGCTGGTAGCTGTAGTAAAGAAGCGTCACTTTTCGAGGTGGCGCTTCTTTTATTTTCCTTCCTGAAGACGTTGCTAAAGGATAGAATGGTTGAAAAAAATTAAAGGAGTTTTATGTGCCCTACTTTCTAACCGTGGTTACTCAGGTTTATTGCCGGAATAGCACTGGCACTGTTTGAATTGGTTGTTCCCGGCTTTATCCTCATATTTTTTGCACCTGTGCAGTAGCTGCTGAGGGAACCCGGCGTGGTTGTTATGTAAAAAACGTTGTAAGTTGTTTTGTTTTTCACTAGACAGTTCAGATCAATATCTATCTGCTGCAGGCCGGTAACTATCCGCTTTGATTCTGCTAACGATAATTTATCGTCATTTAGTACCAATTGTATCAGCGTTTTGGTGCGATCCTGAAAAATCTGCTGTAATTCGGTGTGCTCCAACTGCATGGAACTGATTCTGTTGAGTACCTTATCCTGTTCTTTTTCCTGCTTGCCCCACTTTACGGTGGTGATCATCTCTTTTTTCTTTAGAATTTCGCGTCGCAATGTGAGCAATTGCTCCAGCCATAGCAATGACAGCCGGGGCAGATTGAAAAACTTCAACGCCAGAGCTGTTGGTGGCATATCGAATAGCAGGTAGTCGTAATTGCGGTATTTTTTGGTTATCTCCTTAAATGCCAGCAGCAGAGCATATTCTTCCAAACCTGGTGAGTACTTGAGCACTTTGAAGTGGTGGTCGAGGTTGAAGGCGCTTAAATAGCTATAGCTATGCCTCAATTGTTGATGGACGTCGCTGAGGTAATGTTTAACCCATTTGTCCTGATCGATTTCCAGTACATGGAGGTTGGGCAGAATAGCAACGGGTTTGGAACTTATTGGAACAGCAAAGATATCCCCCTGATTATGTGCTGGATCTAGAGACACCAGTAGTACCTTGAAACCTTTGTCGGCTAAGGCGACGGAATAAAGTGCCGACGAGGTTGATTTACCGACCCCCCCCTTGCCAAGAAAAAAAAGATTAATTGCGTCGGCCATGTTTAGTTTACGTCCAGAACAGAGAACAGATCGGAAAGGGGATTTTCGGCAGTATCTATCTTGTCTATCATCAGTGACAGTTCTTCCTCCATCAGGGGCATCAACTCCAGCGCCACCTGTGCCGGTGGCGCTGGAATGCCGATCAGTGAGCCCATAACCAACAGGGCAAAGATGTGCTCAAGTTCCCTGCTTTCATACTCAATAGCTTCCACCGCTTTGCTGCGGGCTACCGTATCGCTGGTTGCTACAAGCTCGCGGATTTTTTCCCATATAGCTGTTGGTATGGGCATTTTCAGTTAACTCTCTTCGGTTTCTGTGGTGGAAAAGAACTTAATTAACCCTTCGACCACAATCCATATGGCGATAACGATGACGATGCCGTTGACTGTTTGTAAAAGCAGATTATGACTGGTGCCAAACTTGGTTTGGTTCATAATTACCGCCCACAGGGTCATGAATGCCATGAATATTGCCGGAATTCCGGCTATCATCCACTTCATCCCTCCACGCTGTTTCAGGTAAAGAGTGATAACAATCAGCGCCAATGCTGCCAGAGTTTGATTGACAGCACCAAACAGCGGCCACAGTTTGAGCGCGCCCTTGCCGGTGGCTCCACTGGCAAAGGCCAGAACCATGGCACTGCCAACGGCGATTGAAGTTGCCACATAGCGATTGGTCAGGGGGGCGACTTTCAAGTTGCCAAAGATTTCAGCAATAATGTAGCGCTGAATGCGGGTTGCGGTGTCGAGGGTGGTCCCGGCAAAAGAGGCAACAAAGACCCCCATTATTACCAAGGCAATCCCTTTGGGCAGTCCGGTAGCCGCTATCATGTTGGCAGAACCGTCGACAAAGGCACTAATTTTTGAGCCCAGCCCGGCAGCAGCAGACCAGGAAGAGTAGTGAGCATTCCACGCTGCTATTCCGGTCAATGTTTCACCGCCTTTAACATCGTAACCCATACCGATACCAGCAGCGACGGCGATTATAACCATGGTGGCTAGCGCTCCCTCCATCAGCATTGAGCCGTAACCGACAAACAGAGAATCTTGTTCATTGCTAACTTGCTTGGCTGTAGTTCCAGAGGAGACCAGCGAGTGGAATCCGGATATAGCTCCGCAGGCTATGGTTATAAATAAAAACGGCCACATGGGCGGTGCTTTAGCTGGCGTTGTCTGTATCGCCGGGGCTACCAGTTCGAGTCCGCCACTGAAAGCAGCAGCAAAAACACCTATAATCAACAATAACATGGCAACTAGCAGTTGATGGGAGTTGATGAAATCTCGCGGTTGTAGCAAGGTGGTTACCGGTAAAACTGAAGCGATAAATGCGTAGATCAGCAGGATGATTGTCCATACACCAGTGGGTGGAATGCCCATAACTGATGGCATCTCAATTGGCACATAATATCCTAGCACCACAGTTATATACATCACCACCACTGCAGCGATTGACCATGTTGTGATACTCTTCCCTTTTTTGTAAACCATATGACCTAAAATTACGGCGACAATTATTTCCAGCCACACCGGAAGTACCGATGCTGGGTACATGCTGAAAATAACCGCAATAACCAGGCCGAATATTGAGATAACAATCCACAGCTCAAGAAAAACTATAATAAAGAAAAATAGTTTGGTGCGACTGTTGATATACTTGGCGGTGTATTCGGAGATGGATTTGCCCTGATTACGCATGGAGATTATCAGCGCCCCAAAGTCATGGACAGCGCCCATGACGACACTGCCGACAAAAACCCAGATCAGTGCGGGAACCCAGCCCCAGATAACGGCGATAGCTGGTCCAACAATGGGTCCGGTACCGGAGATAGATGTGAAGTGGTGGCCGAAAATTATCTCCTTAACCGTTGGCACGTAATCGATGCCATCCTCAAATTCGTGGGCTGGCGTGATGTTGTCTGTTGAGAGCTTGAAAATTTTGCGAGCAATGAAGCGCCCATAAAGACGGTACATAACAATGTAGCCGATAAAAGTGGCTACCATGAGTAACAATGCATCCATAATTTTACCTCCTTAAATTGGTTTCTCTCCATCGGGTTTTTATAGTACTTTCAATACAGTCATGCGCTAAATAGAGTTATATGAAGAGTTTAGCGCCGCTTATTTTTTTCGGTAAAAGATACCTTTTGTAATAGGAGTGTTCTACTGTTACCAAATTTCCTTATATCCTGACAACTATTTATCCAATATCAACTGGTGTCTTTGTGTAAATTGATTCAGTGGGGATACAGCCCACGATACGAGAGCGATAAACAATATGGCCCAACGTAAAACAAAAAGTGTATATAATTGTTCACAGTGCGGGTACCAAAGTCCTAAATGGCTGGGCAAGTGTCCAGATTGCCAGCAGTGGAACAGCTTCAATGAAGAGGTGGTGCCCACGGGCAAGGGGGCAGTTCATCGTTCAGTTACTCAATCTGCTGCCGCAGTGCAGCGTTTAGACGATATCAAGTCAGACGTTGAACAGCGGCGTCAATGTGGCATAACTGAGCTGGATCGAGTCTTGGGCGGAGGTATCGTTCCCGGTTCTTTCACCTTGATCGGTGGTGATCCCGGTATCGGTAAATCGACGTTGTTGCTGCAGGCGGTGGCGGAACTTGGCAGTGGCGCCAAGGCATTGTATGTTACGGCGGAGGAGTCGTGTTTGCAGGTGAAGCTGCGTGCACAACGCCTTAATGTTGAGGCCGAGCAGTTGTTTTTGTTGGCGGAAACGGCTTTGGATTTGATTTTAGATAAGGTAAAGGAATTATCTCCGGCTTTTCTGGTTATCGACTCAATTCAAACTATCTTTACTTCCCAGGTTGAATCGGCTCCGGGCAGTGTCAGTCAGGTGCGTGATTGTGCCTCACAGTTGATGCAGTTGGCTAAGCAAAGCGGGGTGCCTACATTTATTGTTGGTCATGTTACCAAGGATGGTAGCATCGCCGGACCGCGTGTGTTGGAGCACATGGTAGACACAGTTCTCTATTTTGAGGGCGACCCCGGACACCCATATCGAATACTGCGGGCGGTGAAAAACCGCTTCGGCTCTACCAATGAAATTGGGGTGTTTGAGATGGGGGAGCGTGGTTTGATCGAAGTGAAAAATCCCTCAGAAATTTTCTTGGCTGAACGCGCCGAAGATTCTCCGGGCAGCGTAGTTATCACATCCATTGAGGGTAGTCGTCCCATCTTGGTTGAGTTGCAGGCTCTTGTTTCCAGCGCCCCTTACGGAACCGCTCGGCGTACCGCCATGGGGATCGATCATAATCGGGTGTCGTTATTAGTTGCCGTGATGGAAAAAAAGGCTGGCTTGTCGTTGCTGAGTAACGATATTTTTGTCAATGTAGCTGGCGGTGTAAAAATAGATGAGCCGGCAGCCGATTTGGGGATTATGGCAGCGCTGGCAGCCAGTCATCTGAACCGCTGTATTCCACGGCGAACGGTTGTGTTTGGTGAAGTTGGACTTGCGGGAGAGGTACGTGCAGTATCTCGGCCAGAGTTGCGGGTGCAGGAAGCGGCCAGGTTAGGGTTTGAGCGCTGTATTTTACCTGCGGGGAATGTTAAAAATTTACAAGTTCCAGCAGGCTTAACGCTGGCAGCCGTACGCAATGTTCAAGAAGCACTTGATCTGTTGTTTGATGATTAGCGACTCACGCCTCGCGGGAGAATTTTCATAAAGCAACTGCGGGAGCGGCTTTAGCCGCGAAGCTCTTGATTTTGCTAAAATTCGTGACTGAAGTCGCTCCCACATACAAAGCTCACCTGATTTGTGATGCAAGATGGTATCGCAAGAAATTGATTTAAGTTTAAACTGTTCTTTAGCACAGCTGGAAAATTGGAAACAAGTTTATTTTACTATAGATTTGTGAGAAAGTACCCATCTGTGTTAATCGTATTTATGTTGTCAAGGGAGTTTGTAATGAAATTTCGTATCCGTAAAACATTTCTTTTCCCTTTAGGGTTTCTGGTTGTTGAACTGGTTGCCCTGTTAATAAGTTGTATCGTTTTTAAGCAGCCGCCAGCAAAAGCTATAATTCTGGCAGTTATGATCCTGCCGGTTATCGTGTTGTTTATTGAGTGTTTGTTTCGCAATACTACCATTGGTGATGATCACATCACTATGCGAAAGCTGTTGCGCATCAAGCGCTTGAATTTTGCCGATATCAGTTCCATTGAAACCATCATGGTTAAAAGAAGAGCCTTTGTTACTCTGTCCACCAACGATGATTTTCTTATTTTTTCCAATGCTTATTCTGGATTTCCAATAATGGTTCAGCACTTACTGACTAAACTTCCGGCCGAAGTGGTAACCGAGGAGGCTGTTGCTATGGCGGAGAAGGCGCCAAATAAAAGTGCCGATATGGTCTCTTGCTGGCTGGCGGTGTTGGTTGTGGGTTTTATTTTATATGCCCAGCTGATGATGGGGCAGTAATATTTTAGGGGGCATGTATGCGACGCATCAAAGACTGGCCCGAGGGGGAAAGACCAAGGGAGAAGCTGCTACAACGTGGCGCTGAAGCGTTGAGTGATGCCGAATTGTTAGCGTTGATTTTGCGTACTGGCGATGCCTCTACCCATACCAGTGCCGTAGATCAGGCACGTCTGTTGCTGAACCGCTTTGGAAAATTGCCTCAGTTGGCTCGGGCTACCAGCACTGAGTTGTGTACAATCAATGGCATTGGTCCAGCTAAATCGGCAGAGTTGTGTGCGCTGTTCGAACTGGCGCGGCGCTTGAGCGCTACCAGTTTACAGCCAGGTACCACTTTTACCTGTGCGGATGCGGTGTTTCGCCGTTATCGCGATCGCTTTCTTGAACACAAAAAAGAGCAGTTTCTGGTCTTGCTGCTCGATAGTAAGAATCGTCTTATTCGCGATGTGCGGATCTCTGAGGGGAGCCTCACTGCTAGCATTGTACATCCTCGTGAGGTGTTCAATGTAGTGATCCGTGAATCGGCTGCCGGAGTATTGTTTGTCCATAATCATCCCTCCGGCGATCCCACTCCTAGCAAAGAAGATATTGCCATAACCAAGCGCTTATATGAGGCAGGTTCCATTCTCGGAGTGCGGGTGTTGGACCATATCATTATCGGCAGCGACAGCTTTGTCAGTTTAGTCGATATGGGTTATATAAAGTGATCACGAAAAAACCGTTCGGTTCAATTTCCACATTTACTCAGCGAGTATGCCAAAATAACTCACTTGTCCGATTGGCGGTTAAGTGACAGTGCTGGCAACTTGATTGCTGGTGATGGAGCGACTTTCGGTGAAGGTGGCATTCAGACCCTTTTACAAGTCCGACAAATCTTATTGTGGCAACCAGTTGTTATGAATCTTCACTATCCACCGAGTTGGAGGTGGGTGATTGGTGATCATGATGCAAAACGTTACCTGGATTTGAGTGTTGCTATATCCAAAGCCAGTGGTCAGCGCCTGATTCTTCAATTGCGCTACTCATTGCGGGGAATATATCAGCGAATGTTGATCGCTCAGAAAATTGCTTTGGGCTGTTGTTTGGCTTATGGCTTGGTATTAGTGTTTACGGCAGTATTTATTCTTAACCGTGCAGTTGTTCTTCCTGTTATCCGCTTAACTGAAAGTACTCGTCATATCAGTCGTGGTGATTTAAGCCAGAGGGTTGAACCTGCTGGCCCCAAAGAGATCAATCTGTTAGGGGTGGTATTTAATCGNNNNAATCAACAGCTGCAGCTGGCGCAGCATCATCTGGTGCAATCAGAGAGGATGGCTTCTGTGGGCAACCTTGCTTCGGGCATCGCTCATGAGTTGGGTAATCCGTTGAGTGCAGTTATCGGCTATCTCGAGCTGGTTAAGCGTAAGCTCATCGAAGATGATACTAAGGGTCTGGTCAATCGCGCTCTGCATGAAAGCGAGCGCATGGATCAACTGCTGAAGGATATGCTTGATTTCGCCAGTGCCGGTTCCGATGTTGACTCTGGGAGTTGTAATCCCGCCGAGGTTATAGGGCAAACATGTTCCATGCTTGACAATCAGGGGGCGCTGAAGGGGCGGCATGTCAGTATTGATGTGGAGGAAAATTTGCCCACGGTAGCTATTGCGCCCCATAAACTGCAGCAGGTTTTGGTGAACTTGTTGATCAATGCACGCGATGCTACTGCTGAACAGGGGGAGATAACGGTTCAGGCAATGTTGGGTGATGATGTGGAGGCTGCGGAGGCTGCTGATTGGATTGAACTCAAGGTTGCAGATAACGGTCATGGCATTGGTTTTGAGCAGCAACAGGAAATTTTTGATCCATTTTTTACCACTAAGGCGCCGGGCAAGGGACGGGGATTAGGGTTGTACGTCAGTTATCAACTTATTAGCGCTTGTGGCGGCAGCATAAATGTAGAGTCAACACCGCAACAAGGGTGTTGCTTCACCATAAAATTGCCACAATGCTTTGATTAGAGATGCGGATAACGCCATTTCATGGGGGTGTCAAGGGGTGATCGTACATGAATAGTGCAGAAAAAATACTGGTTATTGACGATGAACCATCCTTGCGCCATTTACTAAACACCATTTTGACCGATGAGGGGTATTTGGTTGATGAGGCTGTTAACGGTGCCGAGGGATTGAAGTGTTTGCTTCAGGATACCTACAGCTTGATTTTGTCAGATATTCGTATGCCAGAAATGGATGGACTGGAGTTTATCCGGCAGGCGTTAGTGGCAAGCCCAGAACAGATAATAATAATGATGAGTGCCTATGGTTCCATCGATACCGCCATTGAATGTGTAAAACTCGGTGCTTACGATTACATATCTAAGCCGTTTCGACCCGATGACGTAATCCTTACGGTAAAAAAAGCTCTTGAACGGTTGAAATTACAACACGAAAACAGCCAGCTGCGTCAGCGGTTGTGTGAACAAAAAGTGACGACAAACATAATAGCTACCAGCCCTGTTATGCAACAGGTTTTGGCTAAAGTAGCGACCTTGGCGCAGGTGCAATCGCCAGTGTTGATATGTGGTGAAACGGGAACCGGAAAGGAGCTGATTGCTCGGGCTTTGCACGAGGGTAGCCCCCGCTGTTCCAAGCCTTTTATTGCCGTAAACTGTAGCGCCATTGCAACAAATCTTATCGAAAGTGAATTGTTCGGTCACAGTAAAGGCGCGTTCACCGGTGCCAATAAAGCACATGCTGGTCTGTTTGCCGCAGCGAATGGGGGAACCCTGTTCCTTGATGAAATTGGCGAACTGCCGCTGGATTTACAGCCGAAGCTGTTGCGTGTTCTTCAGGAAGGGGAGATACGCCCCGTCGGTGAAACCAAAACCCGTCCTATAGATGTCCGTATAGTGGCGGCCACCGCCCGCGATCTGAAGCTGGCTAGCAATCAGGGGTTGTTTCGCGAAGATCTGTTCTATCGGTTGGCGGTAGTTGAGCTTAATCTGCCGGCGTTGCGCACCAGAGTTGAGGATATTTCTGCTTTGTGTTGCCACTTTCTGCAGCGGATAGCCACTAGGGAGAAGCGATCCGTTCCTCAACTAAGCAAAGAGGCAATTGCCGCTTTGCAGCGCTACCGTTGGCCCGGTAATGTGCGAGAGATGGAGAATGTCATGGAAAAAATGATGATTTTTCACTCTTCAAAGCAAATTGAGCTTGAGTATCTTCCTCCAGAAATTATCCAACAACAGCCACAGGGAGATATTGATGCGGTTGTTTCCGGTGACAATTTGTCTATTAAAAAAGCGATTGCCGCTATTGAACAGCAATATATTAAGGCAGCTATTCAGCAGACAGGTGGGAATCGAGTTCAGGCGGCAAAATTGCTCGAAATCAGTTTGCGTTCACTCCATTACAAAATAAAAGAATATGGATTATAGAAAATAGCGAAGAGTTGTGCTACGTTGTTATATATGTATATTCATATAAACAATAAACCGCAAGTTGGGAAGGAAGTTGAATGAAGCAAATTGTCAATATTAGCATATTTACATTGATAACTATGATTTTCGTCAGCGCTACGTCGTATGCTTTGGATTTGAGTGCCGATGAAATAATTGAGCGCGCCAATACCGCATCTTACTATGCCGGTAATGATGGCAAGGCCGATGTGAAAATGAGCATTAAATCCAAGGGGGGTATCACCAGAGTGCGTGAATTCACCCTTCTGCGTTTGAATGAGGATGGTGGTAATCAGAAGTTTTACACCTATTTCAAAGCGCCAGCAGATGTGTATAAAATGGCATATTTGGTCTGGAAAAATATCGACGCTAACGATGACCGCTGGTTGTGGCTACCTGCGTTGAATTTGAAAAAAAGGATCGCTCCTGGCGATAAGCGGACAAGTTTTGTCGGTTCCGATTTTGTCTACGAGGATGTCTCTGGTCGTAATCCCAATGCTGATGTGCATAATATCAGCGAGATAAATAATAAATATTATGTTCTAGATAACATTCCTAAAGATCCATCCTCGGTTGAGTTTTCCCACTATACAGTGCAAATTGACAAACAAACATTTTTGCCGATGCTGGCAGAGTATTATGATCATTCTGGTCGGCTGTATCGCCGCGTTTCCGCACTAGAAGTTAAGGAGGTCCAGGGTTTTCCCACCGTGATAGTTGCGCAGGCCAGTGATCTTGTCAGTGGTAGCGTAACTCGTAATGAGTTCAGTAATATTAGCTACAATATTGGTTTGAATAAGCGGATTTTTACGGAGCGCTTTTTACGCCGACCACCACGTGAGGTTACTCGCTAACGTGATGTAATTGTTTATGTTTGGTATTGTGGATTATCTCCATATCAGGGACGCAACAAGCCCATCCATGGGAGCTTCTTGACGCCGTCCATGGCGACAAACACCCTTACTATGGAGATTGTTAATCCCGTTTGGTGTATGCCTAAATTTTTGAGGGAACATATGTCGCGTCTGTTCGTTTTTCTGCTGCTGTTTTTGCTGTTGGGCGGTGGTGTTGGTTCCGCTTTTGCCTGGCAGGTACATGGCTTTGTTGATGCTCGCTCCGGAATGCGATTGAAACAGGATGATGGGCAACGCCGGGCAATATTGAACGAATTTCGTGCCCAGTTGGAGGTGAACCACAGCAACGATTGGTCGCAGTGGCAACTGCGTGGCGATGTCGTGTTTGATGAAGCGGCGGGGGAGCATGAACTCGATCTTGATAGTGGTCACGGAAGCGTTGATGTGCGCGAGGTCAATGTCATTTTATATCCAAGCGATATCATTGATCTGAAGTTGGGACGGCAAATCTTGACTTGGGGGACGGGAGACCTGCTGTTTATCAACGATATGTTCCCCAAGGATTGGCAGTCATTTTTTATCGGTCGTGATGAAGAATATCTGAAAGCTCCGTCCGATGCAGTTCTTATGAGCATTTTCCCCAGTTTTGCCAGCATAGATATCGTCTATACCCCGTCCTTTAATTCCGATCGTTATATATCCGGTGAACGGCTTTCCTATTGGAACCCAATGCTGGGGAGACATGCGGTACGCGATGACAAAATGCGTGTTGATGAGCGCAACAGTTGTGGTCACGATGCTGAATTTAGTGGGCGCATATATCGTGATATTGCTGGCTACGAAGTTGCGTTGTATGGTTATAGCGGCTTCTGGAAGAATCCGGCCGGTTACGATCCTGTCGGTAGTCGGCAAAAATTCCCCCGCTTACGTGTTTATGGTGCCAGTGCCAGAGGTGGTGTAGGTCCCGGTATTCTCAGTGTGGAGGGTGGCTACTACGATTCTCATAGCGATAGCCATGGCGATGATCCCTTTATCCCCAATAGTGAATACCGACTGTTGTTGGGCTACGAGCAGGAGCTGCGGCGCAATCTTTCTGCGGCTTTGCAGTATTATATGGAATATTTGGATAACTACAGTGATTACACAAGCAACTTGCCCGTTGGTAGCGTTGAGCGAGATCGAAGCCGCCATGTTTTAACCTGGCGTTTAACCCAGCAGGCGTTCAATCAAAACTTGATCATGTCGCTGTTTTGTTACTGGTCTCCATCCGAT
Organism: Desulfobacteraceae bacterium 4572_35.1; assembly: GCA_002084705.1. Lineage (GTDB taxonomy): Bacteria > Desulfobacterota > Desulfuromonadia > Desulfuromonadales > Desulfuromonadaceae > Desulfuromonas. Next base: position 5,282 of record NBLX01000056.1, on the reverse strand, counting down.
CAAGATAGTTACTGGCGTCCAGGTGTGAAATATAAGGCCAGTGATGCTTTGAGCCTGTATCTGGGTGGAAATCTGTTTTTCGGTAGTAAAAAAGAAACATTTTTTGGTCAGTTTGAACGTAACAACAATGTTTATGTTGGAATCCGTTATAGTTTTTGACCTTTTTGCCAGCAACGCAGGTGATTGAGTATGGATTTTATCCAGCTGTGGGACAATATCCTTTTTTGGGTCGTTTATCATCCCGGTATTGCCTATACGTTGGTTTTGCTGATCTCGCTGTCGGAATCTCTGGCAGTGGTCGGTCTGCTGGTTCCCGGATCGGTAATGATGGTGGGTGTTGGTACTATGGTTGGTAGTGGCGCAATTTCTTTGCCTGTGACCATGGTTGTAGCTACTGTTGGAGCCGTGGTCGGAGATGGTGTCAGCTACTGGTTTGGTCACCATTACCATCAGCAGATAAAAAACTTTTGGCCATTTTGCCAGCATCCGCAATTGATAACACATGGCGAAGCATTTATTGATAAACATGGTGGTAAAAGTGTTTTTTTTGCTCGCTTTGTCGGTCCTATGCGCCCGCTGGTTCCCATGATCGCGGGTATGTTAGATTTGGCACCACGGCGATTTTTTATAGCCAATATTATCTCTGCCGTGGGTTGGTCTTGTGCCTACATCACTCCCGGTGTAGTTCTCGCTAAAATGTTGCCTGTGTTCAAAGGGATGGATGTTGAAACAATGATATTGCTCCTGTGTATCGTTGGAGTGTTGTGGTTGTTTGTTGGCACCGGCAGGAAAAGACAATGATGGAGCGATGTTGATGCTGCGGCTGTTCGATAGCCATATCCATCTGCAGCTTATGCAGTCTGAAGCATTCTGGCCAGACAATACCGATTGGGTCTTGGTCCCGGCTGTCAGGCCTAAGGAGTGGGCTCGGATGTTGACCAGCTATGCTGATAACTCTAAAGTTTGGCTGGCGTTAGGGGTTCATCCACAATACGCCCACGAGTGGGATCAATATAGAGCAAAGCAGCTGCGACAGTTACTCGGGCAGCCTCGGGTAGTTGCTGTTGGTGAGGCTGGTTTGGACGCTAAGGTAAATGCCGATATGGATGGACAGCGGTGGCAACAGCACGTTCTGGAGGAACAGATCGAGCTGGCGGTGGAGATGAAAAAGCCGTTGATACTCCATTGCTACAAACGTTATGACGTATTGATGCGCATGTTACAGCAAGAGGTAAGGTGTATTGTTGGTGGCGTTGTTCATGGTTATTCCGGTAGCAGTGAATTAGCATTACAGTTGTGGCGGCTGGGTTTTGCCATCGGTATTGGTCGGAATATTTTGAATCCACGAGCGCGCCGTTTACGGGCAACTGTTACCGTTCTGCCTGATGAAGCTTATGTGATAGAGACCGATGCTCCTTGGCCTGCAGCGGCGTTGATGCATGGTGATCAAGGAAAAACAGAGGCAGAGGGCGCTAATTCCTTGATGCAAATTGCTATACAGGTGGCTGAGTTGCGCAGGCAATCACTTCAACATGTAGCCGCTGTCACCGCAGCCAATGCGCGGCGCATCATGAAATTATAGATAGGGATAATCGATGATACAAAACTCCTCAGTATCGCAAGATCAACAACCTGAACACCGTTTCAGCCGGACTGAACTGGTGGTTGGCCGCAAAGGAGTGGAGTGCTTACGTAGCAGCCATGTGGTTGTGTTTGGGCTTGGTGGTGTCGGTGGTTATGCCGTTGAAGCTTTGACACGGGCAGGCATAGGTCACTTGACATTGGTTGATTTCGATACCTTTAGTACCAGCAATATCAATCGTCAACTACACGCTCTGGATGCCACTGTTGGGCAGAACAAAGTTTACGTGGTTGGTAAACGTTGTCTGGAGATTAATCCACAAGTTGAGTTGACCCAGCACCTCCGGCGCTATTCAAGCGAAAGTGCTGATGTGTTGCTTGAACCCAGCTATGACTACGTCGTCGATTGTATCGATACCATTTCGGCAAAAATTGATCTGATCCAGCAGTGCAGTATCAGAGATCTGGCTATTATCTCCTCCATGGGGGCGGCAAATAAACTCGATCCTACACAGGTGCTGGTTGCCGATCTGTTTGCAACCGAAAAGTGCCGATTGGCGCGAATTATGCGCAAGGAGCTGCGCAAGCGTGGTGTTGAATCCAAAGTGCCGGTGGTTTACTCACGCGAAAAATATCGCCCGGCAGCAAACGCTCGTCCCGCTCAACCTCGGGTAAGCGGAGAAGATTGGCAGCAGCCTCCCCTTGGGTCTATTTCTACCATACCGCCACTGTTTGGTATCATGATGGCTGGTGTTGTTGTGCAGCATCTGCTGGGTGAAGTGTAAAAAAATTATTTGTCACACCGCTTTGTTGTATTCAGCGCTCGATGGCAGATTTATTTTAAGCTAAAACGTTATCTTTCCTTTTGTTGATGTCGCTGCTGGTTCTGACCTTCAATACACTATATATGTGTATTTTATTTTAAAAAACCACTACCCATTGTGGGGCGAAATTTTAACTTGATCAGAAATATGTTTTTTTACCTGTTGGCTGATATCAATTTTGTTGATTATACAATGACATTGCTAGCTGTAATCGCAGGAATAAAATGCACACTGTATACAATTTTCCTTTTGCAATTTTATCAAACGATGTTTAGTATTGGTATCAATATGTGATCCCCGTGTGGATATCAACTGTAAGTTATTTTATGCGTTATCTGGGCATGGTAAGTGTTGATTGAGCAAATGGCACGGGGTGTTAGAGCTTTAATTGATTTAATTTAGGGGGGTAAAATGGTGTTAATGTATGTAAGTTGGAGGCCGCCACCGTATTGAAGCCGGATCAGTTGTGGTGTTTCGACGGGATAGAGCAGTGCTCTGCAATTGCTGGCAGATCATGGCTCTCTATTCAGAACAAACTATTTAAGGATAGGTAGGATTTATGCAAATGCTTCAAAGTTCTATTGGCAGAAAGCTCGTGATGGCAGCTACCGGACTATGTCTGGTTGGCTTTGTCCTTGTCCACCTGCTTGGTAATTCATCTGTTTTTATTCCAGGTGGTATCAATGCGTATGCTGAGCATCTACATGCTTTAGGTCCCCTGGTTTGGATCTTCCGCTTGATTATGCTTGGCCTTTTCGGGTTGCATATCTTTTTTGGTATCCAACTGACTCTGGAAAATCGTGCGGCTCGTCCTATCGATTACAACCAGAAGAAAAACATTCGCACCTCTTTTGGCGCGGAAACTATGATCTACTCTGGTCTGGCTCTGCTGGCCTTTGTAGTTTATCACCTGCTTCATTTTACTATGCACGTAACAAACCCTGAGATCTCAGTTGGTGCTATTCCTCTGGATGCCCTTGGCCGCGCTGACGTTTTCACCATGGTTGTGCACAGTTTTCAAAAGTTTTTCATCAGTGCTATTTATGCCGGTGCGATGGTTACTTTGTTGTTGCATTTAACTCATGCAATTCAGAGTTTGTTTCAGACCTTTGGTGTTCTGAATAGTAGTACGCTTCCAGTGATGGAAAAGATTGCGCGTGCTGCTGCTGTCGTTATTTTTGTTGGTTTTGTTTCTATTCCGGTGTCCATACTTCTGGGCCTGATTAACCTTTAGGAGGGTACATCGTGATATTAGATGGTAAGTGTCCTACCGGACCTATTGAAAATTCTTGGGATCAGTACCGCTTTGAAATGAAGCTGGTTAATCCTTCAAACAAGCGTAAGTACAAAATTCTTATGGTAGGTACCGGTCTAGCCGGTGGCGCCGGTGCTGCTACAATGGGCGAGTTGGGTTACAATGTTGACGCATTCTGTTATCAGGATAGTGCACGTCGTGCTCACAGTATTGCTGCCCAAGGTGGTATTAACGCTGCGAAAAACTATCATAACGATGGCGACAGCGTACGTCGTTTGTTCTACGACACAATTAAAGGTGGTGACTTCCGTGCTCGTGAGGCGGATGTTTGGCGTCTTTCACAGGTTAGTAATAACATTATTGACCAATGTGTTGCTCAAGGTGTTCCATTTGCGCGTGAGTATAGTGGTCTGCTGGCTAACCGTTCATTCGGTGGTGCACAGGTTTCCCGTACTTTTTACGCTCGTGGTCAAACCGGACAACAACTGTTGCTGGGTGCGTACCAAGCTCTTTCCCGTCAGGTGAAAGCTGGTACTGTTAAATTGCATCCTCGCACAGAGATGCTGGATCTGGTTGTTGTTGATGGTGTTGCTAGAGGTATTACAGTGCGTAATCTAAGCACTGGTGCGATTGAGTCCCATTGGGGTGATGCAGTTGTTTTGGCAACTGGTGGTTACGTAAACGTCTTCTACCTGTCGACAAATGCTATGGGTTGCAGTGTTACTGCTGCGTGGAAAGCGTGTGAAAAGGGTGCTTTGATGGCAAACCCTTGTTACACTCAGATTCACCCAACCTGTATTCCTCAGCATGGAGATCAACAATCCAAGCTGACTCTCATGTCAGAATCTCTACGTAACGATGGTCGTTGCTGGGTGCCTAAAAAGGCTGAAGATTGCGAGAAACCGATCAGCGAGATTCCTGAAGAAGCTCGGGACTACTATCTCGAGCGTAAGTACCCATCATTTGGTAACTTGGCTCCACGTGATATTGCATCTCGTGCAGCAAAAGAGCAATGTGATGACGGTCGCGGCGTAGGTCCTGGTAAGCGTGGTGTTTACCTCGATTACCAAACAGCTATCGATCGTGTTGGTGAGAACACTATCAAAGAGCGTTACGGTAACCTCTTTGATATGTATGAGAAGATCACTGATGAGAACGCTTACAAACAACCTATGCGTATCTATCCTGCACCACACTATGCTATGGGTGGTCTGTGGGTTGATTACAACTGCATGAGTAACGTTCCGGGTCTGTTTGTCCTTGGCGAAGCTAAACTGAAGAGCATCAAGGGGAACCGTTCTGTTGCATCATTCCACCGTGCTCTTGGTAAGATCATGTGGGAAGATGTTGGGATGGCACGGAGCAAAGAGAGCCTTACTAGCGCCCTTGAAGCTATTCCTAAGCTTCAAGATGAGTTCTGGCAAAATGTTAATGTTACTGGTGGCAAAAATGGTCGCAATGGTCAAATTGAGGACGCTGGTCGCGTTGCTGACTTCTTCGAGTTTGCTAAGGTGATGACAACAGATGCCTTGCACCGTGAAGAGTCTTGTGGTGGTCACTTCCGTGTTGAGCACCAGACAGAGGATGGCGAGGCAACTCGCGACGATGAGAATTTCTGCTAT
>NBLX01000055.1 GCA_002084705.1 Desulfobacteraceae bacterium 4572_35.1 | reverse complement strand
TTTAGGTCATAAGAAGCATAGATCAATTACTTTCAAGAGTGGTAATGCACGCAATGGAAAATCAGTAAAAACCATCAAGGGTGAATTTGGCAACATACCGCTTGATATACCTCGCGATAGAGATGGCACCTTCGAACCAATGATAATTCCAAAAGGACAACCCCGCTTTGCTGGTTTTGACGACAAGATTATTTCATTATACGCCAGAGGGACGACCACCAGAGAAATTCAGTATCATGTAGAAGAAATTTATACCCTCGAGTGAGGTTGTGCCCAATATTTAAATATGGCAAGAAGAGAATAAAAAAACGCCACACGGGGGAGAGAATCCCGGTGTGGCGTAAAAATCGGGGAGTTTATTTCGAAAGGGGGGTGAAATAGATGCTCCCGTGTCATATGTATGGTCGATTGGTTTATGCATTGTGCATGCCATGTTGCGCTTGCGTCCTAGTTTTTGGTGTTTTTTGCCTTTTTATTGTGAATTATGCCCGATTTATTAATTCAGAACATGGGGGGTATCCCATATCGTGGGGTTTATGAGAAAGGATTATTGGTGTACCTTGTTGAACTGTGGAACATGAGGCGAAAGTGGCACATGTTTTTTGATCGGTGTGCCAAAATTGTCTCACGTATTGCTGGTTGAGGTTGGACGAAAGCTTTCACCTTTGAGGTTGTGACGTTCGAGGAGGCGGTACAGGCTGCGGCGTGGTAGTTGTGCTGCTCGGGCAGCTTCGGAGATGTTGCCATTGGCGTCGGAAAGATAACTTTTCAGCAACCCTTTTTCAATTAGCATAATCTGCCTCTCCAGCGAATGCCTGAAAGATGGGGGCGGGCTGTCAAGGTCGTTGTGTTTGCCGATGAGTTCGGTAAAGATCACCGGCAAATTTTCCAGATGGATACAGTTGTCCTGAGTAAGTACCGCAGCGCGTTCAATAATGTTCTGAAGTTCGCGAATATTGCCTGGCCAGTGGTATTGGCGCATCGCCTCTATGGCGCGTCTGTCTATGCTGTCGATGTTTTTGTTGACCCGCTTGCTGGTGCTGCGCAAAAATTGTTCTACCAACTCTTCAAGAGAATCCAGGCGGTTGCGTAGTGGAGGCATGTTGATAGAGAATACATTTAAGCGATAGAACAGATCCTCGCGAAACCAGCCATCACTTACCCCCTGTTCCAAATTTTTGTTGGTCGCCGCGATCAGGCGTACATCGACTCTGCGTGTGCTGTTGCCGCCCACGGGTCGAATCTCGCCGCTGTCGAGAACACGCAACAGCTCCGCTTGCAGCTTAGGGGTGATGTCACCGATTTCATCAAGAAAAATAGTCCCGCCGTTGGCGGCTTCAAACAGCCCTCTTTTGTCGGCCAATGCGCCGGTAAAAGCCCCCTTCTTGTGGCCGAACAATTCGCTTTCCATCAAGCTGTCGGTCAATGTGGTGCAGTTAAGTGCAACCAGGGTTTTGTCTGTTCTGTTGCTCAATTGATGTATAGCACGGGCTGTAAGTTCCTTGCCTGTGCCACTTTCTCCACGGATAAGAACTGTGGTTGGTGTGGGTCCAACCTGACGAATCAGGTTCAGTACTTCAGCGGTATGTGGATCTTTGCCGACGATGCTGACTTCGCCGAACTGCTGTGAGAGTGCGTGCTGTGCCAGTTCATATTTTTGCGCCAGAACGATGCGATCCTCTTCCAGCCTTTTTAAGGCGAAGGGTAGACACATTTCGGTGTCTGCTAGCCCCTGATAAACAGCAATTGCCAGTTCCCGGCAGGTGGCGTAGCCGCAGGCACCACAGTCAAGTTCGTCCTGTTGGCTCAGCTTGTTTGTTTGCTGTAGGATTTTGCGGATGCTGTCGCCACTTGGGATGTCTAGCCTTTTGTTTTTATTACGAAAACTGCGACTGAAATTTGTGGAGTCAGAGCCGTTGCGGTAGTTTTTTAACTCATTGAATTGGGCGGAATCGTCATCAAAGTGCTGATGGATCAGGGTGCGTTTGGCGAAAAGAGTAAGACGGTTGTTGCGTCCCGGCCCGCCTATGCAGCCGCCGTTACAGAAGCGGATGTCTACAAGTTGTGCGGTGATCCGTCCGGCCGCCAGGTCGCGGATTATCTCAAGAGAGTTTTCTTCACCTTCGGCTGAAATGTAGCGTGGATTGAAAAAATCATCTTTGATATTAAACACTTGAAACGGGCCGCCACTGATGGGAAACAGACGCCCCTGCTGGGGATGGATCCCATCAAAAGGGGTGTTGCCCAGACGGGTTAGGTCCAGGCGTTGTTGTTTAAACATCTGGCTGAGCTCTTTATAGGTGAGTACATTATCTATGGCACCGGCAACTTGTTCGGCGGCGATCTCAAATTTACCGGCAATGCATGAACTTATGTACACAACTTTGGTGCCCGGATCATTGTTCGCCTTCAGGTGACGACCGATGGCGATCATTGGCGATACAATGGGCATCAGGTTCTTTAACATCTGTGGATAGTGGCGCTCAATCAGGTCAACTATGGTTGGACAGTGGGTGGTTATTAGAGGTTTGTCGCTGGCTTGGGCAATTTGATCGCTGTAGCTTTGAGCTATCAGTTCGACTCCTGCAGCACCCTCATGCACCTCATCGAAGCCTAAACGTTTCAAGCCGGTGGTAAGTTGCCCGGAACTGATGTCGTTGAAAAATGCTGGGAAAGAACAGCCTAGCACCGCTATGGTTTTTTGCCCTTTGGTCAGCATTAAGCGAGTTTCCTCGCTGCTGTCGGCGATAACTTTAGCTTTTTGGGTGCAGACAGCAATGCATTTGCCACATCCTATGCAGCGCGATTGGATAACTTCGGCATAGTTCGCCTTGACTTTGATTGCTTTAACCGGGCAGTTGCGTACACATGCATAACATTTACGACAACGCTCTTTTACCGTTTTTATCGGTCCCATAGGAATCTCATGGTTTCAGGTTAAGAATGCTAACCTTAGCACTGTGTCATTGTTGGCACACCGTGTCAAGGTTAGATCTTGTTGAAGTTGGTTTTTTCTCTTTTCGGTTGTTATCTGCATGTTGTGTTGCGGATAAATTTGTGGCAGGATAAAAAGTTGTACCCAACAGCTTTTTAACGCAAAAATGTTGCTGTTGTGTGTCGACAGTTGAATTGAAACTATTTACATGAAAGTATTCATGAGACTTTTCAGAAAAATTAGAGGTCTGCGCATTCGCAAAAAAATGGCAATGCTTTTGCTTGGATCCGGGTTTGTTTTTTCTCTGCTGGTTGTATTGTTGTTAGTCCCCTTTTTTAAGTGGAACTTGGTAACTCACTTAACTGCGCAACAGGAAACCCTGTTGCGTATGGTGCAGGGTGATATAGATGGTAAACTCAAGCTTGCAACAAATCAGTTGACCAATGTTGCCAAGATTATCCCTGTTGATGTTGTAAATGATCCGGCAGTGGCTCAATCCTTCCTGGAAGATCGTATTGCTATAGGTGCTTTATTTGATAACGGTTTGTTGTTGCTCTCTCCCCAGGGTGAATTGATAGCAGAAACGCCGCGACAACTGCAGCGTAAAGTGGTCGATTTTTCCACCTTTCCGTTTTTCCGCCAAGTAATTACCGCCAAAGAAACCACAATTTCAGCGCCATTTCGCTCTACCAAAGATGGACATAGCGTTGTGGTTCAGGTTTGTGCACCTGTACGTGATAGTGCCGGGCAGATAGTTGCTGTTTTTTCCGGTGGTATTTGTCTTGATGGTGCCGTTGTTGCTGGAGTTCGCAATAAAATTGGTGCCAATGGATATATGTATATTTACTCCTACGATCGTACTATTCTGGTGCACCCAGATCCCAGCAGAGTTCTGCAGCAAGACGTACCGCCCGGTAGTAATCTTTTGTTTGATAAAGCATTGACGGGTTGGGACGGGACGGGATATACGGTTAACTCCAGAGGTCTAGAGACCATCTCCAGCTTTAAACATTTAACCATGGTTCCATGGGTTCTAGGGTTAAATAATCCCAGTGATGAAGCGTTATTGCCGGTAAAACGGGCAATTCTGATTGTGATTGGTGTCATAACTTTGTTGAGTATCGTCGGGATGGCTCTTGTTCTATTGGCGCTTCGTTCTGTTACTATGCCGTTGGAAAAATTTAGTGCCTGCCTGCAACAATTTGATGAATCTCCAAATTCGATGCGATATCTTTCCGTTCCAGAGTCGCTGGCACCGGAAATAAGGCAGCTATATGATAGCTTTAACTCGATGCTGGAAACTCAGCATGAACAGCAGGACAATATTGTCGCTAATGCCGAAATGTTGCAGCAACGTGCTCTCGAGTTAGAGCGTGAGATTGTCATTCGTAAACAAACGGAAGTTGAGTTACGTAAGGCATCAAGGAAGTGCCTGGCAACAGCAGTTTTATTGCAAACCGTTTGCGATAATGTCCCCGATCTGATCTGGGCCAAGGATCTTGAGCACCGTTATATCTTTACCAATAAAGCTAATAATGACACTTTGCTTTTTGCAAAAACAGCAGATGAACCCATTGGCAAGACAGATGATTATTTTGGACAGCGTATTCTCGATAATAGTACGGATAAGAGCAATGTATATTGTTTTAATAAATTGTGTTCGCAATCGGACGCAGCTGTCTTGGCCGGTGAACAACCGATGCGCTTTCAGGAATGTGGATATATCTATGGTAAGTTGATCTGTTTGGATGTGTATAAGGCTCCACTGTACAATGTCGATGGCGAGCTGATTGGCACTGTTGGTTCTGCGCGAGTGGTTACCCGTGAAAAACAATTGGAGCTGGAAACTGCCCGTTTAACGCGGTTGTATCGAATTTTATCCGAGGTTAATCAATATATTGTCCGCGCTCCTCAGCCTGTAGAATTATTTCAATTTGTTTGCGATACCCTGTTGACTAGCGACATCTTTTCCATGGCTTGGGTTGGGGTGGCAACAGAGGGGGAGACCTATAAACCTATTGTGGCGGCCGGATTTTCCCTGGAGGACCTGATGGATAGCTCTGGCTGTATTTATCCTGGGGGTGATGAAGGTAAAATAATTACCGAGATAGATGATCACAACTACCAGCAACAGCTGTGTCACGCAGGTCAGACTCTGTATCGGTTGCAGCCATTTACCGCAGCAGGTAGTTTTCTTATCAAGCCAGTTGGCGCTGATTCGGCGGTGTTGGTTTTATATGCTGTTGATAGTGCGCTACTAACCCATGCTGACGAATTGCAGCTTATTCATGATTTAGTTGGTAATGTGGCTTTTGCTTTGGATGTAGCACGGCAGGAATTTTTGCAAGTACAGGCTTTGGAGCAATTGGAGTTGGCGGCAATGGTTTTTGCCAGCAGTATAGAGGGTGTGGTGATTACCGATGCCAATGAAAAAATTATCTCGGTTAATCGTGCTTTCTGTGAAATTACCGGCTATAGCGAAGATGAGGTTGTTGGAAAAACACCGCGGCTGATTAAATCTGAGCATCACGAACGTGATTTTTATCAGACTCTGTGGAATGCTGTCAGCGAAACCGGTCAATGGCAGGGGGAAATATGGAATCGCCGAAAAAATGGTGAAGTTTATCCCGAGCATCTTTCAATACGCTGTATTTACAATGAAAATGGTGAAGTGAGCCGCTATATCGGGGTGTTCAGTGATCAAAGCCAAGTGAAGGAATCAGAGGCGCAGCTAGAATATTTGGAATGGCATGATCCTCTGACAGGTTTGCCCAATCGTCGTATGTTGTGTGGGCAATTGGAACAATCTATCGCTTTGGCTATGCGGGAAAATCAGCGCGTTGCGTTGTTGTGTCTTGATCTCGACAATTTTAAAGATATAAATGACAGTTTTGGTTTTGTGAGCGGAGATGCTTTGTTGGTGCAGATGGCGCAGCGGTTGCGTAACAGGATTAAAAGCAGTGATATCGTGGCCAGACTTGGTGGCGATGAGTTCATTGTTATCCTTCAGAGTGTTGAGCGGCAGGAGTGGATTACGACGATGGCGGAAGAACTTCTGCTGTTGATGGAGCAACCATTTACGCTGGATAGTGGCGAGAATGTACGACTCACTACCAGTATTGGTATTACTGTTTATCCCGATCATGGTGATAATACCATGGAATTGCTGAAAAAGGTTGATTCGGCCCTCTATTTAAGTAAACAGCGCGGCAGAGATCAGTTTGCCTATTACAGCGAGGAGATGACCGCTAAAGCAGTTGCCCGTGTAGAACTGAGCAACTGCCTCAGACACGCACTGGAGCACAACGAATTGTCGGTTTTTTATCAGCCTCAGGTTGATCTGCACAGTGGCAATATTGTTGGAGCCGAGGCTCTGATGCGTTGGAATAATAACAAGTTGGGGATGGTGTCGCCCGACCGTTTTATCCCTTTGGCAGAAGAACTTGGCTGTATTGTTTCCATGGGGGAGTGGATTTTACGAACTGTCTGTCAGCAGGGTAAGATGTGGTTGGACGCCGGTCGCTCTCCATTGCGTTTGGCGGTTAATATCTCGGTAGTGCAGTTTTATCATGCCGATATTGTCCATACCGTGGCACAAATTCTTGCTGAAACAGGCTATCCAGCGCGCTATCTTGAACTGGAGGTTACTGAGTCTCTGCTGATGCATAAAGAGCAGGAAACTGTAACCCGTTTGCAGGAACTACATCGGCTCGGTGTCACTTTGGCTATGGATGATTTTGGTACCGGTTATTCATCGTTATCATATTTGAAATATTTTCCGTTGCATGTGCTGAAAATTGATAAGTCTTTTATCGATGATCTGCCGCATGGTGATGCGGATCGAAAAATGGTTACCGCCATTATTCAGATGGGGCAGGGGTTGGGTATGAAGCTTCTGGCAGAAGGGGTGGAGTCTGATGAGCAACTTGATTATTTGAAAGAGATTGGTTGTGATCTTTTTCAGGGCTATCATTGCAGCAGACCAATCCCCGCCGAGGAATTTATCGCTTTGCTAGATAGAGGATAATAACAAAAATACAACCTTGGTCGTATTTTATAATGTTTTCTATACGCCGCTGAGGGTCAATTTGTCGCTGCGGTGGCAGGCTACGCAGTGTCCGGCTGATTTAGTGGCTAGTTGTGGTCGTTCGTTACGGCAGATCTCCTTGGCATAGGGGCAGCGTGGATGAAACGGACAACCACTCGGTGGATTAAGGGGTGATGGGACTTCACCTAAAGGGACTATGCGTTGTTTGCGGTTGGGATCGGCAATAGGTAGTGCCTGGAGCAGGGTCTCGCTGTAGGGATGGAGGGGGCGTTGGAAAAAGTCGGTTACCGGAGCCTGCTCAACAATCCTGCCGAGATACATCACCGCGATGTCGTCGCACAGGTGTTCAACCACGGATAGATCGTGTGATATAAACAGATAGGTCAGTTCAAACTCTTGTTGTAACTCCTGTAGCAGATTGATGATCTGTGCCTGAATGGACAGGTCTAGGGCCGATACCGGCTCGTCGGCTATGATTAAGGCGGGGGTGAGGGCCAGGGCGCGGGCGATTCCAACTCGCTGGCGTTGACCGCCGGAAAATTCGTGTGGCAGGCGCCCCCCTAATTTGGGGTCGAGCCCAACGCGACGCAACAGCTGATCTACCTGCTTCTTTATCGTGGCAGAGTCAGAGGTAGCGTGGATTTTGAATGGTTCTGCTATTGCTGCGGCAATAGAGATGCGCGGGTTTAACGAAGCGTAAGGGTCTTGAAAAATCATCTGTAATTTACGCCGCAGCGGACGTAATTGCTTTTGATTGAGTTTAGATAAATCACAGCCATCAAAGATAATCTGCCCGCTGTCAGGTGGCAGTAATCCCATAATCAGCTTGCCTATGGTCGACTTGCCACAACCTGATTCTCCCACCAATCCTAATGTTTTCCCCTTGGATAACTTGAGGTTTACATCAATGACAGCCGGAAGCAGTGGTCGTTTCATGCTGTGAATGGTGCTGGGCAATTTGAAACTTTTACTTAGATTTTTTATCTCCAAAAAAGATGTCATGGTTTAACTCCAGCGTCTGACATAGTGTCCACATCCCAAATTTTGTAGTGGCGCGTTTTGTGATTCTTGCGGAGCAAAATTTTGCGGGCAGCTGTCCCAGAAACTTTTTTGTTGCGGTCTTACTTGCAAGTACTCCCCCCTGTTCTGCCCGATTTTTGGAATGCAGTTCAGTAATTCCTGAGTGTAGGGGTGTAGTGGGCTCGTGAAGATGGTGTTAACCGTGGCCAGTTCAACAATAAGACCATCGTACATAATGGCGACAATATCGGCATTCTGAGCGACAACGCCCAGATCGTGACTTATGAGCAGTGTTGACATCTGCCGTTGTTGTTGCTCGGTGGTGAGCAGAGCCATGATCTGTGCCTGTATGGTTACGTCGAGCGCTGTTGTTGGTTCATCGGCGATAAGGAGGTCGGGATCGCAGGACAGCGCTATGGCTATCATCACTCGTTGCCGCATCCCGCCGGATAGCTGATGTGGGTAGTCGCGGTAGCGTTGACGTGGGTTGGGGATCCCCACCTGATGAAGCAGCTCCACGCTGCGCTCCAGTGCCTGTGCTTTGCTGTAGCCTTTGTGTTGGTGCAGGGTTTCAGCTATTTGGCTACCGATGGTGAATACTGGGTTGAGGGCGGTCATGGGATCCTGAAAGATCATGGCGATACGGTTGCCGCGAATTCGTCTCATTTCGGTTGTTGGCAACTGTAATAGATCTTCACCACCAAATTTTATCTGACCAGAGACAATGCGCCCAGGCGACGGTATCAGGCGCAATATCGACAGTGCGGTCATGGATTTTCCGCAGCCTGATTCCCCCACCATGGCTACGGTTTTGCCGTGGGGAATAGTTAGGTCTACATCCCGAACCGCTTTGATTAGCTGGTTTGGGGTGAAAAAATAGCTGTTTAACCCCTTAATGTCTAAACAGATTTGATTGTCAGCAGAGGTGCAAGTGTTGTTAATATTCATGCTCGGCAGTATCGCTGATTGGGAGATAAAAGGAAAGAGTTGTTCCTTGATCGGGGATGCTGGTTGCCCAAATTTTGCCGCCGTGGGCTTCGATGATGTTTTTGGTCAGAGTCAGGCCGAGGCCGATACCACATGGAGCGCTGTCGCTGGTGTCAACGCGATAAAATTTTTCAAATATTTTTTGACATTGGCTTGATGTCATCCCCACACCGGCGTCACTTATGCTGACTAGGTAGCCATGATTATCGGGGTCGGCGAGTTTTTTTATTTCGTTGTTGTCGTCAGCGTCCATACGCTTACCGTTGATATTGATGATAGTTGCTTTAGGGGAAAATTTTATGGCGTTGTCTATAATGTTTTCTAGTGCCTGTGCTACCTTATTTGTGTCTATGCGCAATTGACATCCACTGTTGTGCAACTCAAAGGAGAATCTGCTCGCGTCGGGCTGCTGTGTGCAATATTGCTGTAGCCTGTCGAACACTGCTGAGACCGGTATCGTTGATTTGGTTAAGTTGATTTTTCGACCAGCTTCAGCACGATTTATATCGAGCATATTATTAACCAGGGCATCCAGTTCCCACGCCTTTTCGTTGATAAGGTTAATGAAGTCGCTGGTATCTTCATCGGATAAATCTGTTGTGGTCTGCAAAAGCTCACTGTAGCCGGTTATGGCAGTGATAGGTGTTTTGAGATTATGGGTGGCGCTGGAGATGAATTCGGCTTTCATCTTATCTATCAGCAGTTCCCTGGTGTAATCATGAAGAAGAATGACAATAGAGTTGTCGTATCCATTGGCTGATGATGTTACTGATGTTGATATCTGTACGTTGCGTGAGGGGTTG
>NBLX01000054.1:23517-24017 GCA_002084705.1 Desulfobacteraceae bacterium 4572_35.1 | reverse complement strand
TGCCCGCCTGCAGCGCCGAAGAGTACCTTCAGCGCACCCCGCGCGTCCCATGGGTGGAAGAGGGGGAGGTCAAACCGAAGCGGGTAACGGAGTATTATCGGTTGGTGCTTCGGGCTATGCTTTCGCAGTCAGGTGAACGAACTTTGATCTCCGCAGTTGTGCCCAAGAAGGTGGGCCACATGAATGGAGCAAGAACGTATGTGTATAACCGTGATGAACTGCTGATTGATCATGCAGCGATGACAGGTTCTCTCCCTTTTGACTTTCTTTGTAAATCGACTGGTAAAACCAATTTGCACCAAATGCTAGATGATTTTTCATTTATTGAATTTGGCCAGTTAGCTGTGGACGTAAGGGTAAGAGTTTTAGTTCTTAGCTGTACAAGTAGCTATTACGCGGATTTCTGGCAAGCCAATTGGCAAGATAACTTCCGGCAACAACGTTGGACCATACAAAAATCTTTACCCTTATTGTCGCATGATTTTTTCACTACCCTCTCC
>NBLX01000054.1:0-23504 GCA_002084705.1 Desulfobacteraceae bacterium 4572_35.1 | reverse complement strand
CCCCAATATGGCAGCGTAACTGCGCCCTGCGTACTGACTACGCCCGCCGTCAGGCTCTGGTGGAGATCGACGTGCTTGCCGCTATGGCGCTAGGTTTAACCCTCGACGAACTTCTCACCATCTACCGCATCCAGTTCCCGGTATTGCGCCAGAATGAAGCCGATACCTGGTACGATACCAACGGCCGCATCGTCTTCACCGCCAGTAAAGGTCTGGTCGGCGTCGGCTTGCCGCGTAATGCGAATAAAAAAGATACCCCCTGCCAAATTATTTACCGCGATGGCCGCAGCGAAACCAACCCCCTCGGCTGGAGCGACATCCAGCCCACCGGCTGGGAACAGCAACCGTTCGCCGAAATAAACTGGCCCGACCACCAACAACTCCCCGCCGGAACCAAAGTGATCCGCACCATCATCGACGACACCCAACCCGGCGGCCCCAGAGAAAAACAGATCACCTACGTTGCGCCGTTTGATAAGTGCAACAGGGAAGAGGATTATCGTGTAGCGTGGGCGGTGTTTGCGGAGCGGGAGAGATAATCATTGTTTTTATCTAAAAATTGCACCGGTTAATTTTGCCTATATATTTTTTGCGTTAGTGCACAGGAGGGATGAAGCTTGTTTGATCATAAAATAACAACCATTTTGGATGCATTTGAGGATGACTTAAGTGAAACTATCAAGCAGAGTGAGCTTCCTTTCTTGGGGCACTATCCTGATGTTACCTACAAAACCCTCAAGGTGTTAATTGTTCCAAAAATTAGAGAATCGAAATATCCGTTACAATTTTTCCTCCAATCACTACGGAAATGGCCGGCTACTTTCGCTACATACCTTGATTACTATGTTGCTGATGGCTATGGTTCAAGTGGAACTATAGCTGTTTATCCATATATAGAAAAGGCGCTTCATTGTTCCCTCAGCATCCAAAATAAAGAAGATCTGTGGTCTGGTTTTCGTGCGGCGTGTCTGTGTTTAGGACTTTCTGTTTCACCGCGCAGAAGTGGCAGTAATTATATGGTGGCTGAATACCTGCGACAATCTGGAGTACCTCTTAACTTTCTCGATGAACTTGTATCGAAAATGATTAAGCACGCCGATGATGTCGGTTTGCCAGATGATAATGACCCCGTTGCCATCAATCACTGGCGTCAAGGACTTCTTCATCAAATCCGTTATTTATCTAAGCCGGTACAAAAAGCTATTGCGGCAGATGACGATGGTTATTATGTGCGTCTTTTTGTCGCGGCTGGTGCGGGTCAACTTCAGAAATGCGGGAAATGCTCCGAATTAGAAAAGAGACTCATTGCGGCCTTGGTGAGTCATGCTGGAGATAAAAAAATAAGATCGAAGTCGATGGTTATACCAAAGATTCTTTTTCGTGATGAACAATTAGGGGTAGAACTACCCCAAGGAGAGAGCAGTCAGTGGCGAATTGAAGTAGATGGTAAATACGAGCAATATCCAGGTTTTCTAGAGGCCAGATTTATCCCTTTGAATGCAGAGTTGCCTATAAAGGTGGATGTTGTAGATCTGAACGGTACTGCAGCAACATCTGCAGAATTGTGGGAAGATCAGCGCAATAATCGTTTTTTGGTTTTTAGCGAGAATGGTGCATTTGTCGAGCGGGGTCAATTGGGCCAGAACGAAGTCATTCATCTTGAGCCCGGTGAATACGACCTTCTCCTAAGGTTCGAGCCTACGGGATTTGCTGATGAGCTTGAGTGCTTGTCTGATGATCCAGTGCTTTATGTGTATCGTTTGAGTCTGGATCCTGCACAGACGTTTGAACTTATGCGAGGCCCTGCCAAGGTTAAATTCCGTTCCGATACCAAACCTGCCCTTGTATGGGACGCCCAAAAGTATCGAGGTATTCAAGGGGATGAGCTGTATGCTTCTGCTGGGTTAAGTCTGGATATAAAAATACCCGAAGAATTGTTTTTTGACGAAACAGTTAAGTATATCTTAGTTTTGCGTTATGGAACGAATGAAGAGCCGGTAGAAATACCAATTAAAACAGATTCTGGTTTAGCCCGAATTAATATTGAAGAGCACTGCTTAGGCTGGTTGCCAGGGCTAGCTCGTTTGCTTGTTGAACTTAAACGGGAAGGGTTTCGGCGGGCAGAATCTCGTTCGTCTATTTACTTGTGGAATGGACTGGAACAGGTCACGAATCGGGTACTATTTCAATGTTCGAAGCTTCCTGCCTGTAATAATCTTCTCGATAGTGAATGCGATAACGTAAAAGTTGATCCAATAGGTCGTATTGTTACTTTTAAAAACCCAGATCAACGATTGTTCCGCATGGTTTTTCAAGCAACGGAGAAGCATAAACAACCTTTTACCTGGTCTGTTCCTGGTGTTTTTCAGCAGATTTTAAAATATCATGAACATGGGATGTCTGAGGAACCGGTCAAAAAAGGGGCTACTTTAGCTATTACTACAAGATCAAGAGATGTTCTAGAGATCTTTTCTACCAGTAATGGTTCATTGCAGTTGGGTACATTCAGTAAGTATGTCGATTTTGATCGAGTGGGCAGAACTAGAATTCCCTTGGCGGGTCTTGTTGATTATCTTAGGCCGGGTGCGGATACCCTTCTCTTTTGTGATTGTGAAAGCCAGATTAGTGACAATCTTTTACGGCTAGTTTCTCCACATCATATTCTTGATTTTAACGCTGAACTTCATGGCGATAAAGTTATATTACGGTTTTCGACCAAAGATGAAATGGAACTCATCTCGTTGAACATTAGGGATATGATAACCGGGTTAAAAAAAGAGCTGACGATAAGCTGTAACTTAACCGAGGTTCAAGGTGAAGAAGGATTTTTATTGTGGTTGTCGAGTCAACATACTTCACAAAATATTTGTGAATACGAATTGCAGTTTTATTTAGAAAATTGGCCAGATGGCGCCTGGATTATTACATTTGAGGGCCAAATAGGAAAGCGCTGGGGGCGTTTTTCTAATACTAGGAATGATCATTTTGCTATTGGTATTCCTGTTGTGTCTAATCGGATAGACAGGCTGGCCAGGGAAAGTTGGCGCTATATAAGTGTTCTGTCAAAAGAGCAAGGCTTTTGAACTGTTTTTCACCTCAGTCATGGGAGAGTGTTGAATGGCTTGGGGTGTTATGGTCGAAGCTTGCAGATGTATTTTCTAAAGAGGAAATTTTACGAAAGAGGGTTATTACTCTCGCTGAAGAACAGCATGATGATTCAAATTCTTCAAGTTGGGCTCCTTTGTTTACTATGATTTCCAAATTCCCTTTACTTTACTCACAACCTATAGCGATCTATAGAAACTTACCAAATCAGCGACAATTGCTTAGTGTTAAGTGTTTTTGTGTCATTGCTACTATGAAAAATGGTGTTCTTCCACTTCTTATGGACGGAATACTTAATAATCTGTTGGCTTTTGGTTTTTCCAATGCCATGGAAATTGCGCAAGGTGGTCTACCAAAAAAATTCAATCTTGAACAATTTTCTAATACTTTGAAGTTGGAAGATATTTCGAAACGACTAAGGTTATTGCGTCAGCATGAATGGCAACCGGGAGAGGGAGATTACCTCGGGGCGCTTCACTATCGTTACGCTGAGGAAAAATTGCTTCGAAATTTTCGTGCCTCTATGACTGGTAACGATTATCGGCGTGGGAAAGCGCTTTCACTTTGTCGTAACTTGCATATTTTTTCTCTTAAGAATATTCCCCAAAATTTAGTTGCGGGATCAGGGATTATTGATCTATCCCAAGAAATCTACGATGAAGAGACCCAGTCAACACTAGAAGAAGAACATGTTCATCAGATAGCCAAATTTCTATCTAACTATGCCCGTGCTTGTCGGTGGGAGATTCGATGTTCTGGAACTCTAAACGACACAAGGGCTAGGGCTGTTGACCATCTTGGTACTGAAGATGACTTTGATCTGGTTCTGGGCTATCTGCTGTGTCTTGGCAAGGATCTTTTTATGTACTATTTGATGCTTTGGGAAACTGCAATTAAAACTGATTTTGATGATCAGGAGGAGATTGAATGTCAGAGAATAATCCGTTAGTACTTTTTCAAACTTTACAGGACACTCTGAGAAGATATATTCCAACGACCTTGCCAATAAGCAGGCGATACCCTTCTTTACAAAATGAGTTCAGTCATTTGTTGGATGATCAAACTCTGGTTAAGGGGCCCTATGTTGAGGCTTTGCCAGATTTTGAAAAAGGTAAGTCCTTAGAGCAATTCATTACAGATGGTGTTTTACATGAAGGGTTTAAAGGGCTGCCAAACGATTGGCTGCAACGCCCTTTGCACAAACATCAGGAAACGGCATTGTTGCTGGCGTGTCGCGATCAACAAAGTTTGATGGTTGCCACTGGCACTGGTAGTGGCAAAACAGAAACTTTTCTTTTCCCTATTGCTAACCGATTATTGATGGATGGGGGACTAGACAATCCGGGAGTTAGGTGCCTGATTGTTTATCCAATGAACTCTCTTGCTAATGACCAGCTGTATTACCGTATTGCTCCTTTATTTGGTAGCTATCTCGCTGAGCATAATATTAGCTTTGGAAGATTTACTTCCCAAGTAAAAGCCAATAGTTCACGTCCTGAAATTGAAAGCCAACTTAAAAAAAATAGTAAACTGATGTCGGCTCTGGGTGGAAAATCAATCCCGAAAAATTGGCTTTTAACCAGAGAAGAGATGTTGAAATCCCCCCCCCATGTTTTGATCACTAATTACGCGATGCTTGAGCATCTTTTGTTATTGCCGAGGAATGCTTCCCTTTTTGCCAAAAATTCTCTGCAGATGATTGTGCTGGATGAAATCCATACATACGCTGGTGCTCAGGCTACTGAAGTTGCCTTTCTATTGCGCAAACTAAAAAACCGTCTGGGGTGTACGTCTTCATTACAAGTTTTTGGAACCAGTGCCAGTCTTTCAGATGGTGAAGGTAGTGACGAAAAAACATGCCAGTTTGCATCGGATTTGTTTGGTGAGAATGTCAGCCATATTATTCGTGGCAGGCGTGTTGCCCATACCAAGATAAAATCCTGCCAGCAAGGTTTTAGTTTAGATGTTGAAACTTGGGAAAAGATTGGGCTCATTCTACAGGGGATGGTTGAATCGAGGGCGTTGAGTACCAATTTATGGCTAAACGAAATTGATTCAGCTGGAATTGTATCAGTATTGCCTAAATTTGATGCAAAAAAAGACTTTGGTTGTGAGCTCGTAAGGGTGTTTTCGGAGAACACCGAAATACATAAAGTTTCCAGCTTTCTTGAGCAGAACGGTATTTGTCATTTTTTGAAAGTGGCTAGAAATATATTCGGGGAATCAACAAGAGAAATTACAATTTCAGCTGCGTTGAGTGCGGTATTACACCTTGGTATGCTCGCTCGAGACGATGAAGACTCTTTCCCATTACTGCCTTGTCGATACCATTTGGCAACAAACGGTATTGAAGGGGTTTGTGTTGCTTTAGATGAAAAAGAAAAAGAGGGATGGAAAGAGATTAAAGCTTTTCGCACGCATCAAAATTCGGAAGGGCATCCTTTTTTCCCTCTCCTTGTTTGCAGAAAGTGTGGACAACCATATTTTGAGGGTTTCGAAGCGGGAGGGTTTCTGTCTCCAAGAAGACCGGGTGACGGAATAAATTCAATTCGTAAAGTTTTTTGGTTGGGATCCCCGCCTGATAATCCAACAAGTGATGAAATTGATGACCTCGATGATGCAGGTGAGATTGCTAATAGTTTAAAAGACGGAAGAGTCATCAATGTTCATACTGGTGAGTTAGATTCTGGGGAATTACCAAAACGGTTCATTTTTGAAGTACCGACAACACGCAATGAAGATGACGAAGCAGATTATGTTCATAAGTGCCAATCTTGCGGTGGATCAACTGGCACAACAGATATGGAAGTGATTACTCGAATGCACCCAGGGAATGAAGCTTTAGCTTCAGTTGTTGTGCAGAAGGTACTAGAAGCCTTACCTCCTAGTCATCATAACGAGCCTAGACCTATGCAAGGTAGAACCCTCTTAACGTTTTCAGATAATCGCCAAGATGCATCTTTTTTTGCTCCATATTTTGAACGGACAGGTGGAGCTTTTGCCCTGCGATCTGCAATCAACAATGTTCTTTTAAATGAAGACCCTGATGACGATCCCATGGACCTCGATTTGCTGGCAGATGAGGTCTATAAATATTGGGGTAAACAAGGGCAGCCGGGAATGATTGTTGAGGACGGAAGGTTCGTTTCCGAGCGGCGTAAGATTAAGCCACTATTAATGGGGAGGATTGCAGCTGAATTTTGCACTCCAACAGGGCGGAGAAATTCTCTGGAGGCACTTGGCCTTGTTCGTGTCGATTATCCCAGTAATATAATGCAGAAACTTTTTCGACAACTACGTGAAAACACCCATCAGGATAGGCATGAACAGATAGAAAATTTATCTTATCTTTTCCTAGAAACTATTCGTCGCGAAAAAGCTATCGGCAATCTGTTCGAAGTAGATCTACATGATCCATTTATTTGGGGTGATGTTTTTTCGCATAAAAAAGCTTTTCAGTTTAAAAGGCTCGATAAGTATATCAGCCACACTTGGAGCCCCGTCGAGGGAAATAAAAGACATAATAGACGTAGCTGGTATCTCGTAGAACAATTGGGGTGGTCATGGCAACAGGCCCGCGATTTCATCGTTTGTTTCTGGGAGGCTATGGACGAGCAGGGACTCTTGATAAGTTTGGATCGAGGTTACGGTCTTGATGGCGAAAAATTGAAGTTTCTGTCTGCGAAAGACTCTCCATTACATGTTTGTCAGAGTTGTGGGTTGTTGCAACTAAATGTTGTTGAATGCCGTTGTTCTGCCTTCCGTTGTAAAGGGGTGACGCATCAATTTACAGATTCTGAACGCGAGCAACTCAATCAAAAGAATCATTATATTTATAGTTATCAAGCTGGTGTGGCGATGATGCCCAGGGCAAAAGAGCACACAGCTGCATTATCCACTGATCTTCGTGAAAAAATTGAACAAGAGTTTGCAGAGGATAAAATAAATCTTCTCAGTTGCACTACCACGATGGAGATGGGTGTCGATCTTGGTGAACTTGAAGCCGTCGTGAATTTGAATATTCCTCCAGGAATTGCAAACTATCAGCAACGGACTGGTCGTGCAGGGCGGCGGGCACAAGCCGCACCTTTCTGTGTGACAGTGGCAAAAAACTCTAATTATGATCAGGAGAGATTCCGTAATTTCCGAACTTATTTAGAGGGACGAGCACCAATACCGTTTTTTCTTTTGAACAATCCTCAATTGTTTAGACGTCATCAAAATGGAATTGTTCTCTCCGGATTTCTGCGCCACCGTATTGTGGATCTGGATAAAAATGCTCCTTCACTCTCAGATTTTTTTGGTGAGTCATTCGGAGCCAATGAGTTTCAAGCGTTTAAAGATGATTTAGCTCATTGGATGGAAGGTAATGAAGGTGCTGATTTTATTAATGAGGCTGA
This sequence comes from Desulfobacteraceae bacterium 4572_35.1, assembly GCA_002084705.1. Lineage (GTDB taxonomy): Bacteria > Desulfobacterota > Desulfuromonadia > Desulfuromonadales > Desulfuromonadaceae > Desulfuromonas. Next base: position 15,999 of record NBLX01000054.1, on the reverse strand, counting down.
AAGGCTGGTGGTTGGTCTGCCAGAAGACGTCCCTATATCGATTGGGTTAGTGGGCACCGAGTTAAAAGAACATGTACGGCAAAATTTAGTACGACTTGGACAAGAAGTTCATGACCGTTGGGAAACCTACCATAAAAAGTTGATAGAGTGTGATCAGGAAGAAATTAAGGCAGCCAATACCGCTGAAAAACAGTGTGCTCTCGGGGCAAAGCAGCACTGGTTGAGTCTGCAAAGTAAGTATCTTAAACAATTTTTAGTTGGACAGCTTTCGCAACGGAGCCTGATCCCAACTTACAGTTTTCCTGTCCATAATCTCAGCCTTGAGGTTGTTAAAGAAAAAGGCCAATCTTTTGGCTTTGGTGAAGGAGATGTTGTTCTTAATCGTGACGCAGCTTTGGGAATCAGTGAGTATGCACCTTCAGCAGAGGTTGTAGCTAATGGTCGGATCTGGAGAAGTTCAGGACTCGCCTATTATCCACGAATGTTTATGCCAACAGAATATTATGTTGCCTGCCCAGATTGTCACCACGTTGATATTGGGGTGTCACGTGAGGACGTTCCGACCTGCTGTAGTAATTGTAATAGTGACAGTCAGCGAGCCGTCCGGCGTTTTATTGAGCCGAGAGGTTTTGTTACCCATTACAATGATAGAACGGGTAAAGATCCTGGGATGAATCGTCGTCGATCTCGAAAAGCCGATGAAGCAAGATTGATTACGATACCTCGTGAGGAGTTATTTTTAACGACAGATCATGCTTCAGTACGAAAAGTTCTCCTTCGAGCGGTTCCGTCGATGGAGGACCAACAAGAGGGAAAACTGGTAATTATTAACAGGGGTTCCAGAAAATTTGGATATCACATTTGCCCATGGTGTAATTACGCGGAACCTGCAACAAAAATGGGGGCTGTAACATTAGAGCATCGAGACCCTTTAGGCGGGCGGCCCTGTAAGAACAAAAAACTTTTGATTACCCAAGACCTTGCTCATTCATTCGAAACTGATGTTTTGCTATTAAGAATTCATCGCGAAATCCCCTTGATTGGGCAAGACTGTCAGGTCCAGTTGAATCAAGAAGCCTTTGCGCGGACTCTTGTTGAAGCAATGCGCTTTGCTGCTGCAAAAGTTTTAGAAATACAACCAACCGAAATACGTGCGACTTATCGAAGAGTTGGTCGTTATATTGAGGCTATCCTTTACGATTCAGTAGCAGGTGGTGCTGGTTATTGTGTCAGGTTATTTGAACGTATTTCAATAAAAGAGCTGTTGACTGAGACACTTGACGCTTTGAAATGTGAACGTGAGTGCAGCTCTGCTTGCACCGCTTGTTTGTGTGATTATTCAAACCAACTTTCGTGGGATCAATTTGATCGACATGCTGTATTGCCTTGGTTAGGCAACCTCATCTCTGAAGAGGCAAATGGCCATTATGAAAAAATGGGCTGTACTCTTTGGGAGAATCCTAGTTATGCAGAATTATCCGAAAAAATTAAGGGTGAACAACACTTATCATTGATCGGTGTTACTCCTGTGACCGACGACAGTTATGAACCCGAGACACTTAAATGGCTGTTAAACTGGTTGAATCAAGGGAAAATGGCGTCATTGGTTTTCACGACTAAACCGAACCTGAGAGCTAGTAAGATGTCTTCTCAATTCCGCGATGCTCTTCGTTATCTTCTTCCATTCGCACAAGATGGAAGATTGAAGTTTGGCTGGTTAACGGAAGGCCTTGATATCAAGGAGATCCCTCTTCCTCGCTTGCTTATTGGTAATCCTGAGTGTAATCGTGTTTTCTATGCGGATCGCCCCCCAGTAACTATCTTTGAATCATTGTTGCCAACCCCTTGTTATACAAAAGTCGTTGATGACACCATTATAGATCAATCCAAAACTATTTTTAATAATGTAGATTATTTCACACCGGATGAGCTTGCAGAAAGTGCCCCGATACAGCGATGGAGACTTGACGAAGGCGAAAAACGTCAATTCGATGCTTATTTTGAACCACTTAAAGGCCAATTCTTAGAAAATTTGATTGTGCGTGATCCATATTGTGGTGTTGAGGGAAGACAGCGTGATGCCCTAATTCAATTTTTGTCAATTATTGACAATCTTGCTTCAGTGCTTAAAAAGGTTACAGTGATTTGTAAGGAACAGCGTAGTAAGGGTAGTAAAGATGAGCGTTTCTATGATGTTCAAAAGAACTTAACAGAGGCCCTTAAAGAAAAATTCCCAGAGACGCAACCTGTTGTTCATGTGAAGCCACTATCGTATGCCAGAGGGTTTCATGATCGTTCCTTAGAATTCATTGTGGTTGATGAAAAGTCTGGTTGCTCATCAAATCATCATTTCGACCTTTCTGGAGGGATTGACTCTCTTATTAACATTAAAAATGAAACGACTATCCATAGATATAACGAAACGTAATTATTTTTTGTTAGATAGTTTGAAGGGGTAAGTACGGTCGTATTTTTTGAAGAGAACCAGTTGCTTTTATCTGTCGCAGTTTGAGTTTTTATCTAGATCCATAAAATTATGAAGTGAGAATTAAAATGCGAGTATCAACAATCCTTGATTATATTGATAACGGACACATGGCTTTACCTGAATTCCAACGTGGCTATGTCTGGAACCGTGATCAGGTTCGCGGGCTGATGTTGTCCTTATATAAACAGCATCCCGTGGGTAGCTTGTTGGTCTGGTCAACAGAATCTAAGGATGCAGATTTTCGCGGTGATGGCACTTTGGCTCCAGGTATCGTGAAATTGCTGCTGGATGGCCAACAACGAATCACTTCTCTTTATGGTCTTATCCGTGGGAAAGCTCCTGAGTTTTTTGATGGTGATGTTAATGCTTTTACTGGCCTTTTCTTTAACATTGATTCTGAAGAATTCTCCTTTTACATGCCAAAGAAAATGGCTGGAGATCCAATGTGGGTCGATGTCACTAAAGTTATGCAGGATGGTATTGGTCCACACGTTACTGCCCTTGGTACTGATCCAGTACATGCCCCCAATTTGGCCCATTTTGTTAATCGTTTAAATAAGATTGAAAGCATTAAAAATATCGAGTTTCATATTGAAGATGTGACCGGTAAAGATAAAACGGTGGATGTTGTTGTCGATATTTTTAATCAGGTCAACAGTGGTGGCACTAAGCTTTCTAAGGGCGATTTGGCGTTAGCAAAGATATGTGCCGAATGGCCAGAAGCGCGTGGCACCATGCGTAAGGCTTTGGATGATTGGAAAAAGGCAGAGTATAATTTTGAGCTGGATTGGTTGCTGCGTAATGTCAATACGATTGCGACGGGCGAAGCGCGTTTTTCCGCATTGCACACGATTGAATCCGAGGCGTTCAAACAGAGCTTAGATCAAGCGGTAAAAATTTGTAATTACCTTTTAGACCTAATATCCGCCCGTTTTGGGCTGGATCATGATCGTGTTTTGTTTGGCCGTTATGCGTTCCCGGTGTTAACTCACTACATTGGCAGGGTGGGCGGTTCCATTTCCGATGAGGCTGATATCCGTAAGCTGTTGTTCTGGTATTTGCACAGTGCCTTATGGGGCAAATTCTCTGGCTCTACGGAAAGTATCATCAATAAAGATCTGGAAGTTCTTGAAGATGTGGATGGCGGTCTGGATCGGCTTATTGAAGATCTTGTGCTATGGCGAGGCGACCTGACCGTAAAGCCGGATCATTTTGGTGGCTGGAGTCGTGGTGCGCGTTTTTATCCCTTTCTTTATTTGTTGACAAGAACTGGTGATTCAAAGGACTGGGGGCTGGGAATACCTTTGAAAAAAGGGTTGCTCGGCAAGAATACTTCACTTGAAGTACACCATATTTTCCCCAAGGCACAACTGAAGAAGTTTGGCTACGACAAGGCTCAGATCAATGCTGTGGCGAACTTTTGTTTTTTGACGAAAAACACTAATCTGAAAATTAGTGATAGGAAGCCCGAAGACTATTTTAAAGAAATTGAAGATAAGTTCCCTGGGGCACTTTCCAGCCAATGGATACCTATGGACCGGAGTTTGTGGACTATCGATAAATATCCCCAATTTCTACACGAGAGACGGAAGTTGCTGGCAGCAGCAGCAAACACTTTGCTGGATAGCTTGCATATCGTAGCACCTGCGGCAACGTCCACGAATATTCAGCAAGTTAATGATGCTCCGGCAACAGTAGCGATTTCAGTTAATAGTGGAATAACAACCGATGAAGAAGAACAGGCAATTCAAAAACTTAGATCCTGGATGAAAGAACAGGGCTTGCCAGCAGGATATATGGAGTATGAACTGACTGATGGTGATTATGACGAGGTGACAGTGGTGCTTGATGTCGCTTGGCCAGAGGGGGTTCAACAAGGGTTGTCGCAGCCGGTTGCTGTGCTACTAGATGAGGGGGCGGAAGTTTATAGAATCGCAGGTGAAAAAGGGTTTCGTTACTTTACTGTGATCGATGATTTTAAAAAATATGTCATGCGTGAGGTGTTGGGCGAACATTATTTCGGACTGCCTGAATGGGCAAATGATGTTGATGGGAAAATGATTCCACTGCTTGATTATTTGCTGGCTCGTCAAGTATCTCGACCGGTCTGTGGCTACGAATTTCAATCTGAGAACGGTGAAGTTATAGGTGAGCTGGAACTGGCATGGCCTGAAAAAAAGATTGGGGTCTGGACACAACGAGGCAATGAATTGAATATCAATACACGATTACAAGGATGGTTGGTTTACGACATGCAAGAAGTTCTCGAAAATCCAGATCTACTTAATTTTGCATTGGAAAAGTGATCTGTTTTTAGTTGCTCAAGGGACTCTAAATTGAAACCATCATCAATAATAACCACGAACCTTTTTACGCGGGTAGTATCGATTCTTGAACAGGCGCGTGGCAATGTTGTGCGCTCGGTCAACACCAATATGGTTTTTGCATATTGGATGATTGGTCGGGAAATTGTGCTGGAATTGCAAGGTGGCGAGGGGCGAGCGCAGTACGGGAAGCGGTTGATTGAATCATTATCACAACAACTTACCGGGCGGTTTGGTTTCGGCTTTTCGGAGCAGAGCTTGCAGAATTTCAGGCGCTTTTATCAGGTTTTTCCTGAGCGGATTGATTTTCCCTCCCCGTTGGGAAGGAAATCGGGAGGAGTAGATGCTGAATGTCAAATTCCCTCCCTGTTGGGTAGCGAATTGGCCTGTGACTTTTCGCCCCAACTTTCGTGGTCGCACTACCGCGCACTTATGCGGGTATCGGACGAACACGTTCGTACTTTTTATGAGCAGGAAGCGATTGAATGTGGTTGGAGCAAAGCGCTCGAACGTCAAATTTAGTCGTGATCTTATCAGTGTCTTATTGTTGCCGACACCGGATCGGGTAAAATCAGGTATCGAAGTTAAATTGATTTAGGGGACAATATGAATCAAGCAGAACTGAGTGTGTTATTGGATTCATTGATTGCTACTTGGGAAAATGAGGTTCTTGAGTTCAAGCAGGTAGGGAATGATTATTCGACAGATAAAATAGGGTCATATTTTTCTGCATTAGCTAATGAAGCCAACCTGCGAGGGCAGGAGTGTGCGTGGTTGATTTTTGGCATCAACAACAAGAGTCGAGAAGTTGTTGGCAGCGACTATCGGCTTGAACCAGAACGCCTGCAAAGCATCAAAATGCAGATTGCTGAAAATACTGAACCAAGTGTAACTTTTCGAAATATTTACGTATGTAATTATCCCTATGGCCGTGTGGTGTTGTTTGAAATTCCGCCGTCACCACTTGGAATGCCAATTTCGTGGAAAGGGCATTATTATTCCAGGGCTGGCGAAAGTCTTACTCATCTTGGACTTGATAAGCTTGATAAAATCCGTCAGCAAACCATGGGTGCTGACTGGTCCGCTCAAATTGTTTCAAGTGCAACATTGGATCACCTTGACGATGAGGCGTTGCTGAAAGCGCGAGAATCCTTTGCGCGTAAATATGCCAACCGTTTCCCATCTGATGAGGTGATGAATTGGCCTTTGGCAACCTTTTTGGATCGCGCAAAATTAACTCAGGACGGCAATATTACCCGGACAACACTTTTGCTTCTTGGTAAGCCAGAATCCTCTTATCTGTTATCGCCACATCCCGCGCAGATGACCTGGAAGTTGGAAGGAACAGAGAGAGCTTACGAACACTTTGGTCTGCCATTTTTACTGAATACTACCGCTCTCTATCAAAAAATTCGTAATATCCAGCTTCGTATCCTGCCGAATGACGCTCTGCTTGCTGTGGAGGTTGCAAAGTACGATCAGAAAGTTGTTTTGGAAGCTTTGCATAATTGTGTTGCTCATCAAGATTATTTGCGTAACGGCAGAATTTTAGTCGTTGAGCAACCAGACACACTGATTTTTGAAAATGAGGGTGATTTTTTTGAAGGAACTCCCAGTGAATATGTGGCGGGAACTAAAACGCCACGTCGTTATCGCAATCCTTTTTTAGCCCAGGCAATGGCAGAATTGAACATGATCGATACCATGGGCTATGGAATTCACGAAATGCATAAAGGGCAAGCGAAACGTTATTTTCCCATGCCTGACTATGATCTTTCTGAGGCTGCTGCTGTAAAAATGACCATTTATGGAAGCGTAGTTGACCCTGCTTACAGTCGGCTGCTTATGCAAGATATCGACCTGCCTTTGATGGATATAATAAATTTGGATCGGGTGCAGAAAAAGCTTCCATTGTCCGATGCGGCTATCCGTAATATGAGGCGGAGAGGACTCATAGAAGGGCGTAAACCAAACCTTCATGTTTCCGCCTCCGTAGCCAAGGCTACAGAAAATAAAGCGGGATACATCAAAACACGAGCGCAAGATGATGCTTTTTATGCCAAATTGATTACTGATTATTTAAGTAAGTTTGACAAGGCATCAAGAAAGGATATTGATGTTTTGTTGTTCGAGAAGCTAAGTGATGGTGAAAGAAATTAAGAAAGAAATTAAGAAAGAAATTAAGAAAGAAATTAAGAAAGAAATTAAGAAAGAAATTAAGAAAGAAATTAAGAAAGAAATTAAGAAAGAAACGGTGCCAATTGATCGAAGAGGCAAACTAATAATGCTCCCATCTATTCTCGCACAAGAGATAAATACCGGCCTTAAACATTTCCTGAAAACTGGTTTTGAGACAACGACCCCTTATTTTAAGGGGATGTTTAGTCGTTTTGTTGAAGAGCCCAGCAATTTGAGTAAAGGCCCATACTTGTCGCTGCAGTTACCGTTTTTACACGGAACGACACGACGTGATTTTTTTGCCAATTTCATCACAGAACATCCCCCTTTTATTCACCAAGAACAGGCTTGGAATAGACTTCATTCACAACGAGGTGGTAAGTCCACCATTGTTGCGACAGGAACTGGATCGGGTAAAACTGAGTGTTTTCTCTATCCGGTACTTGATCATTGTTTACGTCATCCCGGCTATGCAATTAAAACAATCATCATCTACCCGATGAATGCGCTGGCAACCGATCAGGCGAAGCGTTTTGCCAAAAGTATTTATGCAAGTAGTGCTTTGAAAGGTAATGTGCGCGTTGGACTGTTTGTGGGCGATGGTGAGAAAACTGCCCATAAAAGTATGGGTGCTGATTTTGTTATTACGGATAAAAATGTTTTACGGGATTCCCCGCCCGATATTCTGCTAACCAACTATAAGATGCTCGACTATCTATTGATGCGCCCCAAAGATTGGTTGCTGTGGCGGTTTAATAAGCCACAAGATTTGCGTTATTTGATTGTTGATGAATTGCATACCTTCGATGGCGCGCAGGGCACCGATCTTGCGTGTTTGATTCGCCGCCTTAAAGGGCGGCTGGACACCCCCGATGATCACTTGATTGCTGTAGGAACTTCAGCAACATTGGGCGATGGCGAGGGGAGTGATGATCTGCGTCAGTATGCGCAACAGATTTTTCAGGAACCGTTTGATGCTGGAGCTATCATTGGTGAAAGTCGCCAGGATCGCCAACAATTTTTAGGTGATGATCTGATTAAATATCAGTTTTTCCCACCACAAGAGTTGGCACAGCAACTGAACCCGCAAAACTATGCCACCATTAGTGCTTATATCAGGGCTCAATATACACTCCTTTTTACTGGTGAGCAGGTGACTGACCCCACTGATGCTCAGTGGAGAAGAACACTAGGTGAACAGCTAAAAGCCCATATTCTGTTTAGGAATTTGCTCCAGTTACTCATAAAACAACCTCGCACTTTGGATGAACTTGCTGGGGAATTGGCAAAAACATTACCTCAGGGAGAGCCGCGAGAGCTGAGCTATGCACTATTAAACAGTTTGTGTGCTCTAATATCCCATGCTCGTGATCCTCTGGTTGCTGCTCTACCCTTGGTACAGTTGCGTCTACAGTTTTGGGTGCGTGAGCTGCGGCGTATGGTTACATTGGTAGCACGTACACCTGAAGAGATTAAACTCACCTTTGCTGATGATTTAAAGCAACAAAACGATAGTTTCTTTTTACCCTTGGTACAGTGTAATGAATGCCACACCACTGCCTGGATTGGTCATCAATTGCCAGGGCAAGAGCAGGTGAAAAACGATCTGCGGGCTATTTATAATGCTTTTTTTAATAACAGTCCTGAAACGGTTATGCTGCTGCCCATAACGACAGGAGAAAAGATAACAAAAGTTCGTGGCATGGAAAAATACCTGTGCCCCGGCTGCGGTAAGTTGCAGCAAGGTGGTGAGTTGTGTCAGGCGTGTGGTGAGTATGATCTGGTGGCAGTGTTTGTGCCGGATAATTTGCAACAGAAAAAAAATGTTTTGGTCAGTGAACGTAACTGCCCCTGTTGTGGGAAAAAGAACAGTATGCTGGTGTTTGGTTCTCGGGCGACTAGCCTTGCCAGTATTGCAATCCACCACAGTTTTGCTACTCCATACAACGATGATAAAAAATTACTGGCGTTTTCAGATAGTGTTCAGGATGCAGCGCACCGTGCGGGGTTCTTTTCGGCGCGAACGTGGCAAAATAATATTCGTATAGCGATTGCTCAAGCAGTGAAACAACATGATGGAATCGCCTTGAATGAATTTTATACTTTGCTGCCTAACTTTTGGCAAAGTAACGCACATAATCACAAAGCATTTAGTTCCATTGAGTTTATCTGTCAATTTATTGCGCCAAATATGTTTTGGCTGAATGACTATGTTGTATTGGAAAAAACTGGGAAGTTACCGCGAGACAGTCGCTTAGCGGATGAAGTGTGTAGGCGCTTGGAATGGGAAGTTTTAGCGGAGTTTGGTTATCGTTCTAAAATTGGCCGGTCATTAACTAAAACGGGTACCTGTGCAATGGGAATCCGTCAGTCTGGAGTCTTTTCGGTTGCTGAGGCGTTGCATCAGCCCTTTATTGAGCAGTTTGGTATTCGGGATTTGACCCTGCGTGAGGTGCAACATTTTGTCCTCGGCTTTTTGTACTATTTGAAAAGTAAGGGAGCGATATGTCATCGTTTTTTGAAGGGTTATATTGAAAGTGGCGGAAGAACTTATCTGCTCAATAAGCAAAATTCTCTGCCTAATTTTGCTCCGCAAAGTGCCGCACCAATGTTTTTGACTGATTCTCATCGTTATCCATATTTTGATAAAATTATCGCTAAACAGGGGGAAAGTTGGTATCAGCAGTGGTTGTTTAAAGCCCTTGGTCAAAATCGGCTGATATCTGAAGGTATTGAAGTTACTTTATATTCGTTAGTTCTGGATAAACTGGTTACTGCGGGTCTTATGGTGCAGGATGAGATAGCTCATGGCACAGTGTGGGGGATTAATCCTGCACAACTGTATTTAACCAGCGATATTTCGGTTTTAGCGACATCCCATGGTGGTAACGAACTTTGCGTGCCAAAGGATATGGCTGATCTTTTTGTCGGGATGTCTTCTCTTGAGATCCACATTCAGGAACCCTATGTTGAGATTGAATTGCGCGAACATTGGCTGGCAGATATGTATCGCAGCGGTGAAATTGAGCGGGTTTTTGCTGCTGAGCATACGGGATTATTGGATCGAGAATCGCGCGAAGCGGTCGAAAATAACTTTATTCATCGCAAAAAACCGTGGCATCCTAATTTACTGTCGGCGACTCCAACCTTGGAGATGGGGATCGATATTGGAGATTTATCTTCTGTCCTTTTATGCTCGGTGCCACCGGCTCAAGCTAATTATTTGCAACGTATCGGACGTGCTGGGCGTAAGGATGGTAACTCTTTTAATTTGACCTTTGCGGTTGGTTCGCCGCACGACCTTTATTTTTATGCAGAACCACTAGAGATGATGACTGGTACAGTGGAATCTCCAGGTGTGTTCCTCAATGCTTCAGCTGTGGTGGAGCGTCAGCTCACTGCATATTGTTTAGATCAATGGGTACGTACTGGTGTCGATGATACCGCTATTCCTCAACTTATGAAATCGGTTTTGGATCAAGTTGAAACGTCGAATAATAGTCAATTCCCCTATACCTTTCTCGACTTCGTTTTTACCCACGCTCCCGAATTGTTTGAGTATTTTGTTCAGATGTTTAAACAGGAGTTTTCGACTCATACAAAAGAACATTTGCAGCGGTTTCTTGTTACCTCCAGTAAGGTTGATGGTCTGGAGATGAGGATCAGTTTGAGGTTGCATGAATTAGTCAGGGAACGTAAGGATTTAAAATTACAAGTTGATGCCTTGAAGCGTTATGTGGATGCCGAACTTAAGCAACCGCAGGACGATGTTACGGCTGATAATATTGATCAAGCACGGCGTGAGCGCAGTGGTTTGCAGGATATTTTGCGTTCGATCAATAAAAAAGAGACCCTCAATTTTTTTACCGATGAAGGCTTGCTTCCCAATTATGCTTTTCCCGAAGCTGGTGTGTCGTTGCGATCGGTGATTTATCGTAAACGTAATAATGCCAAGGATGGTGAACCAAATTATGTAAACGAGGTATATGAATATGAACGTTCTGGTGCAGCGGCATTAAGTGAATTGGCACCTAATAATCGCTTTTTTGCCGGAGGACGGCGGGTTCAAATTGAACAGGTTAATATTTCATTGTCCGAGGTGGAGCAGTGGCGTTTTTGTCAATCATGTTCCCACGCTGAAAATCTTGCTGGTGGTGATGTGCATGATATTTGTCCACGCTGTAATAACGGGATGTGGGGCGATAGTGGTCAGTTATTTCAGATGCTCCGTTTGCGTCAGGTGATGGCAAATACCAGTGATCGTGAAAGTCGCATTGGTGATGACAGTGAGGATCGTGAAGCGACTTTTTATTCAAAGCAGATGTTGGCGGACTTTCCACTTGATGCTATTGAAAAAGCGTGGCGAATTGCAGGTGAGTTGCTCCCTTTCGGGTTTGAATATATCCGCAAATCGATCTTCAGGGAGATGAACTTTGGCGAATATTCCATTGCAACAGAAGCGAGTACTGTTGCCGGAGTTGAAGCTTCCCGCCCTGGATTTGTGGTGTGTAAATATTGCGGCACGGTGCAGCAGAAAAATCCCAAGGAGCAAAAGCACGCATTTATTTGTAAAGCGAAGGATAAGACCGATAGTGCAAACTTGATCAATTGCCTTTATCTGTATCGGGAGTTTACCTCTGAAGCAGTGCGGATTTTACTACCGGTTTCGGTTTTTTCAGGGTCGGAGCGTTACCTGAATTCGTTTATTGCTGCGATACAATTGGGATTGAAAAAGAAGTTTGGCGGCAAGATCGATCACCTGCGGATGATGACTTACGATGAACCGATGGCTGGCACGGAGACTAAACGACAATTTTTGATGCTGTATGATTCGATCCCCGGTGGTACTGGATATTTACATGAGTTACTTCGTTCCCATACTAATTTGTTAGATGTTTTCCGTTTGGCACGCGATACCATGGTGTCATGTTCCTGTAATCAAGACGCAGATAAAGACGGCTGTTACCGCTGTTTGTTGGCATACCGCAATAGTTATGGGATGGAATCAACTTCGCGCGATGCTGCGGTTAAGCTGCTCAGTGATATTTTAGAGCATGAAGATACTTTTGAGGAAGTGGAATCGATCCATGATATTGAGGTGAACCCACTGTTTGATAGCGAGCTTGAAGCGCGATTTATCGACGCAATTAAGCGTCTGGCTCTTGATGGTTTAGATATCCAGATTAATCAGCAGGTGATTCAGGGGAAACCCGGTTACTTCCTTAAAGTTAATGAATTTCTCTATACGATTGAGCCGCAAGTAAATCTCGGCTCGCAACAGGGAACTGAAAATGCTTGTTGCCCCGATTTTTTTATTAAATCAGCGCAGGAAGCAAAACAGCTAAAACCAGTTTGTGTTTTTTTGGATGGCTATAAATTTCATAAGGATAGTGCTGGTGAGGATTCGGCTAAGCGGTTGTCGCTGGTGCAAAGTGATCAATATTGGCAATGGTCTTTGACCTGGCAGGACATTAATCGATTTTTTGTTAAATCACCAGAAGAGACACGTAATCCTTTTGCTGAAAATTTACAAGCTGGAATGCAGCCGTTGCAATCAGGATTGGAAAAATTCTTCAATCTTAGTGGCTTGGTGAAATATGCCGTGCGTTCTCCTTTAGAGCAATTGTTACTTTATCTTGGCCAGCCAGAGGTATCAACGTGGCAACAAATTGCGTTTGTGCGTGTGTTGGGGTGGTTGCAGCAGGACACCATGTTTAGTGCGGAAACCCAAAAAATATTTATGGATGATTTAATAGACACTGCCCCAGAATCCTTTAATCAAATTTGTACCGATAGTATTGCTGAACAGGTTGAGAGTGTTGCCTTCGGTGGGTTGAACTGGGCAGGTGAGGGCGATTTGCTGCGAGTGATGACAGCATTACCTGAATCGGCAATTGCCAAACGCAACCCTGCCTTAGCGATGGTCAATATTGTTTTAGAGGATAGTGATTCGGACGATAAAAGTTTTAAGGCAGCTTGGCAGGCTTTTTTGAAAAGTTATAATCTGTTGCAATTCTTACCCAAAGTTTCTTTTACCAGTCATACAGCAATGGTGACTGGATTGTATGAAAATATGGTTTGGAATTATGCGCTTGGGCAGCAACAACTTGTAGGAGTTAGCCAGTCTGCAGCGTTAGATATTCTGCTGGATGAGGTGCTTGAAGAATATCGCGATGGTGTAGCGCACCTTGGGTCTTTAGGCTTGCCGTTGCCCACGGTATGTTTTGAACTTCAGCTTGAATCGGGGGAAATTGTTGCCGAGGCTGAGTTGGCTTGGCCTCAACAGCGGTGTGTTGGGTTAACGTCGGATCAGTGGGAACAAGCGTCTTTGTTTAAAGATCAGGGCTGGATGGTATATTGCTTAGATGTTGATGAATTGTGGATTCAGGATATTGCTGAGGAATTGAAGGAGAAGCAAGCATGAACAGTATTGTAAAAGTTGCTATTTCATCTGATTTTTTCACCTCTTTTTCAAGGTTGCCTAAAGTACAACAAGGAAAAGTATCTAAATTTATTACTAATTTTCAGAAAAACCCACGTAATCATAGTGTTAATTACGAAAAAATCATGGATGCTGCTGATCTCAATATGCGTTCAGTACGGATTGATAATACTTATCGTGGCATTGTACTTAAACCGAAAGCCGGAAATGTTTATGTATTGCTGTGGGTAGATCATCATGATGAAGCGTATCTTTGGGCTAAAAGGCATCGCTGCGATATCAACTCGCAAACAGGTGCTATTCAAATATTTGAATCTCAAATCCAAATTGATATTGTTGAAAAAACTTCTGATGAAAAGGTTACTACTCTTTTTGATAACTTAAAAGATAGAGAATTGATGCATATTGGTGTACCAGAAGCGTTGTTGCCACAAGTCCGAAAAATTGAGTCAGAGAATGATCTTGATCGTGCATCTGATAAATTACCTATTGAGGCTTATGAGGGTTTGTTTTTGTTTTTGGCGGGAGCCAGCTATGAGGAAGTTATAAAAGAACAGGAGTTGGTGTTAACAACAGAGGTTGATACTAATGATTTCTCTGCAGCGTTAGAACGAATGACTTCCCGCAGTAGTTTTGTTGTAGTTGCTAACGAGTTAGAGCTTGCCGAGATGTTGAGTGCTCCTCTGGATAGATGGCGTGTTTTTCTTCATCCTTCACAACGGCGACTTGTTGAGGGTGATAAGAATGGTGCTGTGCGGGTGCTTGGTGGTGCAGGAACAGGTAAAACGGTTGTTGCTATGCATAGGGCTAAATGGTTGGCAAAAAATAGTTGTGATGAAAATCAAAAAATTCTCTTTACCACTTTTACCCGTAATCTAGCCATAGATATCGCGGCAAATTTAGCGGCTATTTGCTCTGCTGAAGAGATGGCAAAAATTGAAGTGGTTAATCTGGATCGTTGGGTTGGTCAATATCTGCGTCAGCGAAAATATGATTATGAAATTATATATCCTAACGATGGAAAAGGTTATTGGGGGAAAGCTCTCGATTTAATGCATTTGGAATTAAATTTACCCGAAGTATTTTATCAAGAGGAGTGGCAAAAAGTTATTCAACCTCAAAGTATAGAGACGTTGGAACAGTATAAACGAGCAACACGACTTGGTCGGGGGACACGTTTGGGTCGAGCAGATCGCATCAAGGTTTGGCCAGTGTTTGAGGAGTATCGTAACCTTTTGACTCAGAACCGCAAGAGAGAGGTAGACGATGCTTATCGTGATGTTTCTGCTCTTCTTAGAGAGGGAAATGCGGTATTACCGTATGTAGCTGTTCTTGTCGATGAAGCGCAAGATATGAGTACGCAAGCTTTTAATTTAATTCGCAACCTCGTACCAGAGGGTAAAAATGACCTATTCATCGTTGGAGATGGACATCAGCGCATTTATGGGCGCAATAAGGTGGTTCTGAGCCATTGCGGAATCAATATCCGAGGTCGTTCTCGAAAACTTAAAATAAATTATCGTACCACCGAAGAGATCCGCAAATTGGCCGTAAGTCTGTTAAATGGCTGTTTAATTGATGACTTGGATGGTGGCAGTGATGATAATAAAGCGTTTCGCTCTCTTACTCATGGGACGCCACCGCTGTTTGAACAATTTAGTGATTCTCAAGAACAAGCTGACTTTATAGTTGAATATCTGAAAAATTGTCAGGCTGCAGAGAAATTATTGAGCCAACTGTGTATTGTCGCCAGAACAAAATATGAGTTGCAGGATGTCAAAGAAGCACTGGATGCAAATGGCATAAATTATGTTCAAATTCAGCCTGATCATTCCGACCATGGCGACGTTGATGCCGTAAGGCTTGCAACAATGCATCGGGTCAAAGGGTTAGAGTTTGAAGAGGTCATTCTTGCCAGTGTTAATGATAGACTTTGCCCTTTGGCAAAGAATGTCGAGGGGCGAGGAGATGGGGTGGAAATTGTCTTAGCGGACTTGGTACGACAAAGTTACTGGAATAGCTACTGCTATGCACGGTTATACAGGAGGAACAATGCTGAATATCATTTTTGGTCATGATCTTGATGGCTACGAAACCTTAATTACCAGCCATACCTGTGGTGAAGTCGTATTAGGGCCGCTTGGGTTTCTGGATCTTTTGGAAGTGCGATTAGGCTTGCGTGGCATTGTTGAAAATGAGCCATTGCGCACTGTTCAATATCTTGATTGTCTTTATCAGACTGATGATGGGGAGCGTTTTTATAGCCAATCACTACGGACTGACGAGATGGCCGTTGCTAGAACTTTGTTGGGGTGGCGCGATACTTGGATTGAGGCGGGATGGAATGGTCAGGCTCAGGCCGAAGACAGTAAGCGTATTCGCGATATGGCTGATGTGGAATTACTGAGTAAGACAACTCTCTCTCCCGGCACTCCTGATCGCCTTGTTGCCGTTTTTAACGCATTGTCAAAGGTGAATTTGCCAGATATTGAGGTGGAACTAAAAGATCATCGTGAGAGTTTTTCGTATCTGTGGCAGGCGATATTAGGTCAGCTGAATACCATAGC
>NBLX01000161.1 GCA_002084705.1 Desulfobacteraceae bacterium 4572_35.1 | reverse complement strand
GTATTTATATGTGCTGTCGTCAGGTTTGTCAGAGAGTCCGCAGCCTATATGGTCTGGTACGATTACCCGATGGGTGCTGCTTAATTGCTGGGCTAGTTTACGGTAGTAGAAGCACCAGCTTGGATTACCGTGTAGCATAACCACAGCTTCACTGTTGCTTTTATTGTCCGGGGCTTCATCAAGATAATGGTAATTGATACCACTGGACAGTTGCAGGAAATTACTTTTAAAAGGTAGCAGTCTTTTCACCATTCTACTCCAAGCATCATGCAATTTAAGCCACTGCCAATCCCCAACATGGCAACATTATCACCCGAGCGTAGCACTTTTCGTTCCCCTGCCCATCGGTGGCAATACCCCAGCGACACAGTTCGTGATGTTGTGGTTGCGACATTGCCGCACCACCCAGTAAACGGTGACTTTCCGGGCAATTGAAGGAGTTGTCGGTTAACAATACCGCAACTGCTCCAGATCCACCGGTGAGAGTGGCAACTGATCGAGCAAAAAATGCCATATCCTTCTTATCAAGCATGCGGCGGATTGTTGTTTCATTCAGCTCACGGGCACTTTCACACGATACTACCAGCCCGGCACGAATCTGACCAAGCTCAATCCGATTGGCAATATCTAAAATTCCATTAACAACACCCAAACAAGCATTGCTGATGTCGTAGATCATTACATCGCCCTGAATCCCCAATTGATCAGCTACACGACAGGCAGTCGCTGGTTCAAATAATTCGCGGCAAACTCCGGTGTAGGCAATTGCCCCTATATCAGCGGCATTAACACCTGCGGCTTTAAGAGCTTTTTTGCCTGCTAAAGCTGCACCTTGAGAGAGGGGAGTGTCGGGATGCCACCAGCGTCGCTCGCGAATACCTGTTAGCGCCTGCAACTGTCCCTGCCCAATATGCAGAGCCGCATACAGTGGCGCCAATTGCTGTTCAATCTCAGCAGAGCTTACCACTACCGGAGGTAACTCATAATTGATTGTATTGATATATACGTTATTGTATCTCATCTGCTGTCTTTGTACCTGAGGTGTCTGTTGAGTAAGTGGCGATGGCATAATTTTCTATCAGTTTACGACCACCGGAATTAAGCCATTTTATCCCGATTGCATATAATCTTGCCGCGTGTAATTTGTTGTAAAACGCTTTTAAACAGACACTGACACGTCTGGTTTCTTCGGGTGTCCATTGGTATGCCGGATCCAAATGCATATGATGAATCAGTTCTTGGTCTGCACAGTTTTCCGGATAGCACTGAATATAATTTACCGCCCATGATAACATATCTGGACGAGATCCTTGCTGATAATGGATAGATTGCCCGCTCAGCAGTGCCGGAATCGATAGCTTATTATTGCGTAAAACAATTTGAGCTAACAGAAAAACCGATTTTTGATCATTATTTACCAACATTTATATACGCTCCTCAGAGGGACGAATTCAACTATTAGTTGTAAAATCCGGTCGCGCTGCATAGTGTCAGAAAGTAGGTGACGGTGCAAGGAAATTACCGAAAAAATCGTTGCTGAATAGTTGTCTATTTGGTAGCCTCCACGCGAGTTTATGTTAGCTTATTGAACGATTATTTTGTTAATATTTTTTAAGGAAATAATGTCGATGCAATGGTTTGCTTATTTAATCTGGAGTGCGTTGGGTTTATGCCTGGCTGCTGCTGTCCTCAGTTATCTTTATTACCGTCGTTTTAATACAACAGACGATTCTTCAGGCGATGTTTTTTCCCCTGTCGATGATAACGATGTGAATTTGATTGTTGATGAAAAACGCTGGCAACAGTTGTTGGTACATACTTTCTCCAGCTCAGCTGGTGATGATGGATTGCCTGTTGCAGCGCCACAACGTATGGTATGGGCAAATAAATATCTCGGCATAGAAAAACAGTGGTTAGCTGGGCAGGATGTTGCCATGTATCCATGTTTATCGTTTCATAATGCTGTTGGGGATTGTGTCGATTTTATCCAGCAATTACAGCAACAAACTCCGTCAATACGTCTTTATGCGGTGAAACCGGCAGCAATTGAACTTGATGAAACAGTCTATGAAGCCAGCGTGGTGCTGTGCTTTGCGACTCCGGTAGAATACGCTGGTAAAACAGGCTGGCGCTATTGGCCGATCAATGTGTATTGGGAGTGGGGTTATCTGCCGGAACAGATGCAATGTCGTCAAATTTTGTATACTGCCATTCAAGCCGGTTGCGAAGTTGTTGGTATAGAGTTGGTGCTTGATGATATCTATGAATTGCTCGAAGGCATATGTATTCCGCAAAGTTTGTATGATATGTCACCGTCTCCGGCAGTAAAGTTACCTGCTGAGCTATTGTGGAATCCGTCACCTCTTGCCGATGCCGGTACGCCGGTAGTTGGACAATGCGATTCAACAACATTGGGTGCAGCACAGTTAAAGGAACTGATTCAACAAGCCGGTTGGTGTTAAAGGCTGTTGCACGGTGGAAGAGCACAAATCGGAGCATGTATTTATAGGTTGTATGTAGTATCTAATTTAGCGCAACTACAATTGTTTATAGTGGTTGCGCAGTAGATTGCTGTTGAGATTGGCAGTTATTGGTAGTCGCGATTACTGAATTGGCTTAATTATTATCAATTAGTAGGCAAGGAGCAAAATAGATGGCACAAGCGGTACTAGGAGTGATTGGTGGTAGCGGGTTATATGAGATGGATGAACTGACCCAGGTGGAGGAGGTGCGTTTGCAGACTCCATTTGGTGAGCCGTCGGATGCCTATATAACTGGGATGCTTGGTGATGTGAAACTGGTGTTTTTGCCGCGCCATGGGCGGGGACATCGCCTGCTGCCGTCGGAGGTGCCGTATCGGGCTAATGTCTATGGTATGAAGATGCTGGGGGTGGAGCAGATCATCTCAGTTTCTGCTGTGGGCAGCATGAAAGAGGAGATTGTCCCCGGTCATATTGTGATCCCCGACCAGTTTTTTGATCGCACTACCGGTAAACGTGACGCAACTTTTTTTGGCAATGGCGTTGTCGGTCATGTGCAGTTTGCCGATCCGGTATGCAGTCAGCTCAGTGCAATAGTTGGCGATGCGGCAATTGCTGCCGGGGCAACGGTTCACAAAGGTGGTACCTATATTTGTATCGAAGGGCCGAACTTTTCCAGTCGGGCCGAATCTAAGGTGTTTCGTAGCTGGGGTGTTGATGTTATCGGTATGACCAATTTGCCCGAGGCACGTCTGGCGCGGGAGGCGGAAATCTGTTATGCCACCGTGGCACTGGCAACTGATTACGACTGCTGGTATGAGGGGCATGATGATGTTTCCGTTGAAGCGGTGCTAGAGGTGGTGCATCGCAATGTGGCCATGGCGCGTAAAATAGTGGTTCAGTCGGCAAAATCATTAGCAATCGAGCGACAATGCGGTTGTGGGCAGGCGTTACAATATGCGATTATGACAGACCGTGAGCAAATTCCTAGCGCAGCACGGCAGCGGCTAGATCTGCTGATTGGCAAATATCTGTAGCAAATTTTAGGAGAAATTGATGAGTATATTAGTTGTTGGTTCAGTAGCATTTGACAGCGTGGAAACCCCTTTTGGCAAAGCTGATGAAGTGCTGGGCGGGAGCGGAACTTATTTTTCTACCTCGGCTAGCTTTTTCACCGATGTAAATCTGGTGGCGGTTGTAGGCGAAGATTTTCCTACCGAGCATACAGATTTTCTTAAATCACGCAATATCGACTTAAGTGGTCTGACCACTGCGGCTGGTAAAACTTTTCGCTGGAGTGGTGAGTACGGTTACGATCTAAATGAAGCAAAAACCCTTGATACGCAACTGAATGTATTTGCTGAATTTTGTCCGCAGTTGCCACAATCCTATATGGATGCCGACTATGTGTTTTTAGCCAATATTGATCCTGAATTACAGCTTGATGTATTGAAGCAGGTGGTACGACCTAAGGTTGTAGCCTGCGATACCATGAACTTTTGGATTGACGGCAAGCGCGAGGCGTTAATTAAAACCTTAAAGCATGTTGATATCTTATTGATTAACGATGGTGAGGTGCGCCAGTTAGCTGATGAAGCTAATATGGTCAAGGCTGCCCACAAAGTACTTGCAATGGGACCTAAAACTCTAGTGGTTAAACGTGGCGAGTATGGTGCTACTATGTTTACCGAGCATGGTGTTTTTTCTGCTCCCGCCTATCCGTTGGAAGATGTGTATGATCCTACCGGGGCAGGTGATACCTTTGCCGGTGGTTTTATGGGCTATCTGGCTAGTGTGCGCGATCATAGTGATGCCGCTATGCGTCGGGCGATAATCTTTGGCAGTGTTATGGCATCATTCAATGTAGAAGATTTTAGTCTGCAACGGATGAAAGCCACCGGTTGATATGGCAAAGGCGCATCATAAAATGGCCCAGTCATATATGGCGACCAAAGATTATACTTCGGCATTAAATGAGATGTTGCAAGCTTTGAAGCTGAAGCCGAATAGTGCGGAATTCCATTCATCAATTGCTGTAATTTATTTTGAGAAGAAAGCTTATTTAAAGTCTGAAGAACATTACAAAAAATCGTTACGTTTAGCTCCGAATGATCCAATTGTGGAAAATAATTTGGCGGCTCTGTATTTGAATATGCAACGTTGGGATGCTGCTGCGGTCTTATTTCGCAAGGTCGCTGATAACCTGTTATTTCGTTACAAAACCCGTGCTTTAATTGGGTTGGGAGTTGCCCAGACCCGGGGTGGGCATCCGATGAAGGCAGTGCTGACGTATAACGAGGTGTTGGAGATGTTTCCCGATAATCAGCAGGCATTATTCAATTTGGGTAAACTGTATTATGATATGGATAAGTATGAATTAGCAAAATCGCAGTTTGCGAAAATCATTGCGTTAGATGATAGTAATAATAATGTGCGTATGTTGGTGGGTCAATGTTATATGCAACTTTGTGAGCTTGATAAGGCAGCTGATATGTTTCGAGAGGTTGCCAATCGGGAAGACCACAGTGAACTAGGTGACAAAGCTCGTGAATATTTGGACACCGTAACCAAATAATTTTACAGACGTTAAGAATATTGAGTTTGTGTATAGCGGTTGATAGTTGTCAGCCTTGACAGCGGTATCGCAAGTGATAGAATTTTATGAATGTTATTGTAGCCTTTATCACTTGGGTATTGTCGGGTTGACAAATCGTAGCGAAAAATTGACGGAGGTATATTATGCGTGATTTCAAGACCATTCTATTTGCTACA
>NBLX01000053.1 GCA_002084705.1 Desulfobacteraceae bacterium 4572_35.1 | reverse complement strand
TGTTGATCTTACGGCACCGTGGCAGCGTTTGACGGTAAAAGAGGCGGTGGTGAAATATGGCGATATTGCCATGGCGGATTTGGAAGATCATGGTAAGGCGCTAGACTATGCGCGTAAGCTTGGTTTGGATTTTGATGATACCATTGGCTATGGCAAATTACTAACTGAGTTGTTTGATGAAGTGGCTGAGCCTAATTTATGGAATCCTACCTTTGTTACTGAATATCCTACCGATGTTTCGCCCCTGTCGCGTCGTAACGATGAAAATCCGCAGGTTGTTGATCGTTTTGAGCTGTTTGTTGTCGGTCGTGAGTTAGCCAATGCGTTTTCAGAACTTAATGATCCTGTTGACCAAAAGGGTCGCTTTATGGATCAATTGGTAGAAAAAGAGGCAGGTGACGACGAGGCACACGCCATGGATGAGGATTATGTGCGCGCGCTGGAGTATGGTTTACCACCCACTGCCGGCGAGGGGATTGGTATAGATCGTCTTGTTATGCTGCTCACTGATTCCGCATCTATTCGCGATGTTATTTTGTTCCCTCAGTTGCGTAAGGAAGCTCGTTAGGTGACAACGTGATGGGTTATGAATGGTTTGTAGGTCTACGTTATTTACGGGCGAAACGAAAACAAACCTTCATTTCGGTGATTTCGTTTATCTCTGTGGCAGGTGTAGCGCTGGGAGTTGCGGCTCTGATTCTGGTTTTGGCAATAATGACCGGATTTCACGATGGTGTGCGTCAGCAGATTCTAGGCAATATTCCGCACATAATTGTACAAAAGCGTGATGGTAATATAGATCATTGGCAGCAGGTTGTTGCCCGCGTAAAGCGGCAATCTGATCAAATTGTTTCAGCGCAACCTTTTGTGGTTAAAGAGGCGATGTTGTTGGCAAATGGCAATGTCGCGGCGGTTAATGTCAAAGGTGTTGATGCCGGAAATCGTATTTTTACTCAGGAGTTCTTAACAAAAGGAAACAGCCCACAGCAGGCGTTGTTTGCCTCTGCCGAACCCTTGCCGGGGATTATCCTTGCTGCTGATTCTGCCGCGAGTCTAGGGGTTAGTTTAGGTGATAGGGTAAATGTAATACCTCCAGATTTTAATCTTACCCCCTTTGGACTGGTTCCGAAGGTTAAATCGTTTAAGGTGGTGGCAATAGCCCGTCATCATGGTGGTTTTCTCGATACCTATTATGCTTATATCTCTTTGTGGCAGGCGCAAAAATTTATCGGTGTGCCTAAACAGGTTAGTGGTATCGAAATTGAGGTGGATGGCTTTGCCAGCGCTGTAAGTGTTGCTCCCCTGTTGCGTCAGCAACTATCATATCTGTATTCCATCCGTTCCTGGGAAGATATGTTTGGTTCTTTTTTGGCGGCGTTACGGCTGGAAAAATTGGGTCTTTTTATAGTGCTGGGTATAATTGTGTTGGTGGCTGCATTTAATATCGCAACTACTCTGATTATGGTAGTTATGGAAAAGCATAAAGATATAGCAATCTTAAGGTCAATGGGGGCAACGTCGCGCAGTATTTTGAAAATATTTGTTTTCGAGGGGTTACTGATTGGAACAGCTGGAACTTTAAGTGGTGTGTCTCTCGGGTTGCTGTTGGCGGTAAATGCAGATGCAATTATCACCTGGCTGGAAAAAACACTTCATGTAACTATTTTTGATAAGGCCGTTTATGGCATGGAACACTTTCCTTCCCAGGTGGTGACCTCAGACGTCGTTGCCGTGGTTGTTACGGCTATGATTATCTGTTTGCTGGCCACCATCTATCCTGCCCTGCGTGCGGCGAAGCTGGATCCAGCTGAATCGCTGCGTTATGAATAAAAATTAGTGAGATCCATGACATCTGAATGCGTTTCTTCTACCAATAAAGCAGATAAGATTTTACTGCAGACTGAAAACCTTACGAAATCTTTTTTAACCGAGCAAGGTGAGGTGCAGGTGCTGCGAGGGGTTAATTTTATTGTCGGTGCCAGGCAGCGTGTTGCAGTTGTCGGAGAGTCTGGTTCTGGTAAGACCACTTTGATGCATATCCTTGGCACCTTGGATCATCCGACCAGTGGTAGTTGTTATTTTGATGGTGTGGATTTGTTCTCTCTCTCCACTGTTCAGTTGGATCGCTTTCGTAATCAAAGTTTAGGCTTTGTCTTTCAGTTTCACCAGCTTTTGCCAGAATTTAGTGCTCTGGAAAATGTAATGATGCCGGCGCTTATTGCTGGAGAGGGGCGTTGCCAGGCTGAAAAGCAAGCTAGAACGCTCCTTGAGGAAACCGGATTAGAGCAACGATTACTCCATAAACCGGGGCAGCTTTCCGGTGGAGAACAGCAACGAGTTGCCATAGCCCGTGCGCTTGTGTTGAATCCCAAATTATTAATTGCCGATGAACCAACGGGCAATCTAGACTCAAAAACTTCCGATGGTATATATGCTTTGCTTGACCGTTTACATACTCAACATGAATTAACCATGATTGTTGTGACCCATAATGTCGAATTGGCACAACGGATGGATAAAATTCTGTGTATTCGTGATGGTGTGGTTGAGAGCGTTTGTCGATAACGATAACTGTTTATATTTATTGATAAATATTGGTTTATTGCGCCGGATGTCGCTGGCGGTGGTTTTTAAGATTTTCGGTTTACACTGTGGAAACGATTGACTATAGTGTAACTTTTTGATTTATGCTGAAATATTCAGGAGAAATAACAATATGTTCAAGCGGTATATTCTGTTTGCCCTGTGTTTGCTTCCTCTGCTTGGCGGTGTTTCATTTGCGGCGGATATTGTGTCGGCAGTTCGTGTCGAGGGTCTCACCCGTATTGACGTTGCCAGCGTGCAGGCAGTTATCTCAACCAAAGTTGGACAAGAATATTCACTTGACAGGGTAGATAAAGATGTGCGTGCTATATATGCACTTGGTTATTTCAAAGATATTGAGGTTGATGCCGAGAAGTCTGCCGGTACAGTTATTCTCAAATATATTCTCCTTGAGAGACCGTTGGTACGCAAAGTAAAGATAACTGGCAACAAAGAGCTGAAAAGTTCTAAAGTCCGTTCGGCATTGACTATCAAGACTCCAAGTATTCTTCATCCTAAGAAGTTGCAGGAAAGTGTTGCTGCTATTAAACAACTTTATGTCGATGAAGGGTTCTACGCAGTAGAAGTTAATACTCAGGTTGAAAAAAAGAAAAACAATGAAGCTACGGTGAATTTCAAAATAATTGAAGGCACCAAGGTTACTATTAACGATATAGATTTTGATGGTAACTCTGTTTTTTCTGAGCGTAAACTGCGTGGCTTTATGCAAACCAAGCAGTGGTGGATTTTTTCTTGGCTTACCAGTGGTGGCACCTACAACGAAGCGATGTTGGAAAATGATGTTGCGCATATAAAAGATGAATATTTCAATAAAGGTTACGTGAAGGTTCGGGTTAAACAGCCATTAATAACTCTGTCCGATGATAAAGAGGAGATGGATATTCTCATTGAGATTGATGAAGGCGCTCAATTTTTTATGGGAAAAATGTCTATAGAGGGTGACTTGATCAAGGATGAGGGCGACTTGATGAAGTTGATACGATTTAAGACCGGGGATGTATTCAGCAGGAAACAGTTACGTGATGATGTTAAACGTCTCAACGATTTCTATGCCGATCGCGGTTATGCTTATGTCAATGTTTATCCTTCGACTCTGATCAACAAAGAGCAGAAAACTGTAGATGTAACTTTCCATATAGAAAAAGGGATCGAAGTTCATATAGGGCAGATCAATATCGGTGGCAACAGCAAAACTCGTGATAAGGTTATTCGTCGTGAGATGGTTACTGTTGAAGGTGATCTATATAGTGCCGCTCGCATTGAGTCGAGCAAAAAGCGGATCGACAATTTGGGTTTTTTTAGCGAGGTGAATGTTGATACTGCGGCCGGAGACAGTGACGAGATCATGGATGTGCAGGTGGATGTAAAGGAGCAACCAACTGGAACGTTCAGTGTAGGTTTTGGCTACTCATCTGTGGATGGTTTGATTGGTCAAGGCTCAGTAAGTCAGGATAATTTTCTTGGTCGTGCCTTGAAACTTAATTTGTCCGGTTCTTTCGGTAGCGAAAGCACAACTTTTCAGTTTGGTCTTCTAGATCCCTATTTTATGGATAAAAACCTGGCTCTTGGTTTTGATCTCTACAACAGGGATCGTGAGTGGGATGAATATTCTAAAAAGTCGACCGGGGGTGATATTAAACTTGGTTTGCCGCTTACTTACAATACGCGCACGTTCTTTATCTATAAGTATGAGCAAAATGAAATATATGATGTTTACCGTTTTGCATCTCCTGATCTTCTTGAGGAGGAGGGTAGGTCAACTCTTTCGTCTATTTATGCCTCAATTTCTACTAATACAACAGATTACCGTCCCGATCCGTCACGTGGTTACATGTCGGAGTTTTCTATAGAGTTTGCCGGATTAGGTGGCACCGAGCGTTTTGCCAAGACAATTCTTGATCACCGCCATTTTTTCCCAATCAAGTGGGGTGTCGTTTTTTCTGTTCATGGTCAATTGGGTTTTGTTCACAAGGTTGGAGATGAAGAGATCCCCCTTGATGAGCGTTTTTATCTGGGTGGTCTCAGTACTGTGCGCGGTTTTGATTCCCGAGAGGTGGGTCCATGGGATTGGGAAAGACAGGTAGTTTTAGATTCGAATGGTCAATTGATACCCGATTCAAGTGATCCTAGTGGCTATGAAACTGTAGAATCAACCACGGAGCGTGATTTTATCGGCGGAGTAAAAGAGGCATATTTTAATTTCGAATTAATATTCCCATTACTTAAAGATGCCGGTCTGAAAGGGGTTGTGTTTTTTGATATTGGCAATGCCTGGGATCAAGGAGAAGAGTATTTTTCTGAAATGCGTTACAGTGTTGGTGGTGGTGTCCGCTGGAAGAGTCCTTTGGGTCCGCTGCGGCTTGAATGGGGTTATAATCTAGATCCGGAAGAGTGGGAAAGTGATTCACAGTTTGATTTTTCAATTGGCAAGTTTTTTTAACCTATGTTTATTTGTGTTAAGGAGCAAATGATGAAACGATTGATAATCGCGTTACTCGTAGTGTTCAGTGTGGTAACTGTTGCCAATGCAGCGGAGTTTAAAATTGGTTTTGTTAACCTGCAAAAGGCGTTGATTACATCAGCAGCCGGCACGGCGGCAAAAGCAAAAATGGATAGTGAATTAAAATCAGTACAGGCTGAGGCGCAAAAACGTCAGGAAGATTTGAAAGCGTTACAGCAGTCGTTGCAAAAGCAGGTAGCTCTCCTCTCGGCTGAAGCAAAACAGGAAAAAGAGCTCGATTTCCAGCAGCAGGTAAAGGATTATCAGCGTTTTACCAAAGATAAGCAGGAGCAACTGCGCCTTAAAGAGAAATCTTTTACCGAGCAAATTTTGCGCGATCTTGGTGCGCAAACTACAAAATTGTGTGAAAAAGAGAATATTTCCATGATGCTGGAAAAGGGTCAACTTGTTTACGCGGTTGATTCTATCGATTACACCGATGCTCTGATCAAGGCATACGATGCGGTGTATAAGAATAGTCACAAATAAATTGATGAGTTGATTGTATGGCTACATTAAAACAACTGGCAACACTAGTTGATGCCGAAGTTGTTGGCGATGAGAATATAGATATCACCCGACTGGCTCCTATTGATGGAGCCGGGCGTGGTGATATTACTTTTATTGCTAACCCCAAATATTTACCTTGCCTGGACACAACTGCGGCCAGCGCAGTTTTGGTAGATCGCCCTCTGGGTCGTGCTGATGTTGCGTACCTGGTATGTAGCAATCCATATCTGGCTTTTGCGAAAGTTCTGACTTATCTTAATGTTGAAAAGCCAGCTCCGCTGGGAGTGTTGCCCGGAGCACGGGTTTCAGAGTCGGCAAAGCTTGGCGAGCGTGTTACGGTTCATCCTGGTGCCAATATTGGTGCTGGCTGTAGCGTTGGTGACGATTGTATAATTTATCCTAATGTGGTTATTTATCCTCAAGTTAAGATTGGTGATGACTGCTTAATCCATGCCGGATGTGTAATTCGGGAGCAATGTGAATTGGGTGACCGAGTAATTTTACAACCTAACGTTGTTATTGGTTCCGATGGTTTTGGTTTCGCCCCTGATGGTGATGGTTATTATAAAATCCCCCAAGTTGGTATTGTAATAATTGAAAATGACGTAGAGATAGGCGCTGGAAGCTGTGTTGATCGGGCCGCTATGGGAGTGACCCGTATTGGTCGGGGTTGTAAATTGGATAATCTGGTCCAGATTGGGCATAATGTTTCTATTGGAGCTGATACAGTTGTGGCTTCTCAAAGTGGCATTGCCGGGAGTACTGCGGTTGGGCGTCACTGTACTTTGGGAGGACAGTCAGCAATATCTGGTCATCTGAAAGTGGGAGATAATTTAACTCTTGGAGGCCGTGGTGGCGTTACAGGATCCATTAAAGGTGATCAAGTGGTGTCGGGTCTACCAGCCATACCGCATCGGGAGTGGTTAAAGTCCTCAATGAGTTTCAGTAAATTACCTCAGATGCGAAAAGATATTGCTGCGCTGAAGCGACAATTAGATCAATTACAGCAAGCGATAAAGGAAGATTGAATTATCATGTTGATGAATGCAGTTGAAATTATGAAGCGTCTGCCCCATCGCTATCCATTTTTATTGGTGGACGCCATTGAGGATTTTACCGAGAATGAGTCAATAGTCGGTATTAAAAATGTGACTATTAATGAACCTTTTTTTCAAGGACATTTCCCCGGACATCCAGTAATGCCTGGGGTTTTGATTGTTGAGGCCATGGCTCAAGTCGGTGGGATTTTTGCCAGTTTAAATGATGGTGTCAGTGAAGATAAGGTAACTTATTTCACTGGAATTGATAAAGTGAAATTCAGAAAACCGGTGGTGCCAGGCGATACGTTACGTATGAAACTCGAATTGATTAAATGTCGGCGTGGTATATATCAGTTTAAGGGTAAGGCATATGTAGGTGAAACTCTTGTTGCTGAGGCTGAACTAAAGGCAACTTTTGTTGACCGGAAAGGGTAACTTGATGATCCATCCGACCGCAATTATAGAGCCTGGTGCTATTTTGGGTAGTAATGTCAAAGTTGGTGCCTATACTATCGTTCGTGAACACGTTGTTATTGGTGATGGAACGGTTATTGGTCCACATGTTGTAATTGAAGGACGGACAACAATTGGCTGTGATAATGAAATTTTTCAATTCGCTTCCATAGGGGCAATCCCTCAAGATCTTAAGTTTAATGGTGAAGAGTCATCACTCACAATCGGCGATCGTAATAAAATCCGCGAATTTGTTACCATGCACCTTGGCACTGAAGATGGTGGTGGTAAAACGGTCATTGGCAACGATAACTTGTTTATGGCTTATATTCATGTTGCTCATGACTGTATTTTAGGCAACCACATTATTTTAGCCAACAATGCAACGTTGGCCGGGCATGTAGAAGTGGACGATTATGCTATATTGGGAGGAATGTCAGCTGTGCATCAGTTCACTAAAGTTGGTGCTCACGTGATGGCTAGTGGCGGCTCTATGATCGCTCAGGATCTTCCCCCCTATGTTATCGCTCAGGGAGATCGAGCAAAAACAGTTGGATTGAATCTGATAGGTTTGAAACGACGTGGCTTCAGTAAAGAGACATTGTCGGCCATAAAAAAGGCTTATAAGCTTGTTTTTCGAACTGGTTTACGCCAAGAGGAAGCTCTAAAGCAAATTGCTGATACCGTTGAGCAATTTCCTGAGGTTGTTGCTTTTACCGATTTTATTCGTAACAGTGAACGTGGCGTAGCTAGGTAGCTGTTTCCACAGGATTGTTTTTGAACAGCTGGCACCTTTATTAGAGGGTGCCAGCTGTTTTTTGGATTATTACTTATGAGCTTAACTGTCAACTGCTCTGGATATCGCCGTGCCCTTATTGTTACAGGTGAAGCTTCGGGTGATTTGCATGGTGCTAATTTGATTAAAGCAGCAAGGCAACTTGATCCCCAACTTGTTTTTTGTGGTGTTGGGGGTGAAAAAATGGCTCAGGCTGGTTGTGACATAATAATCCCAAGTTCAGAATTGGCGGTGATGGGGCTAGTGGAAGTGGTACGCCATCTGCCACGCATATGGGGAGTGTTTCAGCAGTTAAAAAAACTGTTGTTTAGTCCTCAACGTCCAGACGTGTTAATTCTGATAGACTCTCCAGATTTTAACTTGCGTTTGGCCAAACAGGCTAAGAGGGCAGGTATACCGGTACTTTATTATGTTAGTCCGCAGGTGTGGGCGTGGCGTAAAGGGCGGGTGAAAGGGATATCCGCTGTGGTTGATCGTTTGGCAGCAATTTTCCCCTTTGAGCCGGATTATTACCGTGGATATCCAATTGATGCCCGTTATGTTGGTCATCCGCTGTTGGATGAAGCTGGAACTACTTGTACTGTTGCAGAATATTGCCAACGCCATAAAATTGATAATTGTAAGGGTGATGGTGCGGTCCTTGTCATTGGTTTATTCCCCGGTAGCCGTGCAAACGAGGTGAAATATTCTTTTCCCGTTATAGTTGCCAGTGCCAGATTGTTGCAGGATAAATATCCATATGCTTCTTTCCTTGTACCCATCGCCCCCGGGATTGAGAAATCCAGACTTGAAACAGAGCTGCTGTCTGGCGGTATCAAGGTAACATTTGTTGACGATTCTATATATGACACTGCAGCCGCATGTGATGTGATTTTATGTGTGTCCGGTACGGTTACTCTGCAAATTGCTTTGGTTGGAACACCCATGGTAATTTTGTATAAAGCCGCGCCGTTAACCTATGCCATTGGTAAGCATCTGGTATCTGTTGAATATGTAGGATTGCCAAATATTGTTGCAGGCAAGGGTATCGTAAGGGAATTTATTCAGGATGAAGCAACTCCCGCAACATTGTTTGCAGAGATGAACAAGATCATTACAGATTCAGAATATTGTCAACAGATGAAAAAAGAGTTGTTAGAGGTGAAAGAGAAGATGGGAGAGCCTGGTTGTTCTAGACGGGTAGCACAAATGGCGATTGAGTTAAGTTGCTTGCACCAACAAGTGAAGGAGTAAGCAGTGGCAGAGTCAAACTTGGATGTATATAAGCGTTTATTGAGCTATTCCAGACCATACGCAAGACGCATTGTCATTGCCATGATTGCCTCATTAGGCGTTGCTGGAACCGATGTAGCAGTTGCTAAACTGGTACAACCATTGGTTGATTATGTGCTCGTGGAACGTACCATGTATCTGGTTAACCTTGTTGCTGTTGCTGTGGTTTTTTTGGCGGCGATTAAAGGTGCATCCCGCTATGTGCAGGAATACTTTATGAAGACGGCCGGACAACTCGTAGTGCAGGATCTGCGTAATGATCTGTTTTCTAATTCCATTGATTTGTCGATGGGGTTTTATTCACGTACTCCGGTAGGGAAAATAGTTTCAAGTATACTTAATGACATAAATATGTTGCAGAAATCAGCTGCAGATGAGTTGGTAGCTGTAGTGCGGGAGGGATTAACCCTCGTCGGTATGGTTTTCTTGTTGTTTTACAACGATTGGCGTCTGGCCATTGTAGCTCTTTTGGTGCTGCCGGGGTGTTGTGGTATGGATTGCAACGGGTTATGAGTGGTGCCATCACTCAAGGTGAATTGTTGTCTTTTATTGCCGCCATGGGGATGATGTATGGACCTATGAAGCGGTTAATAAAAACGAATAATATCATTCAAAAAGCCGTTGGCGCGGCAGAACGTGTCTTTGCTCTGCTTGATACCGAAGTTGATATTGTTGATGCTGGCGATGCTGTCGAATTGCCGCGCTGTAAAGGTGATGTAACTTTTGAGCATGTTGATTTCGGTTATGATAATGAGCTGGTGCTGAAAGATTTCAACGTTGATGTCCATGCTGGGCAGATGATTGCGTTAGTTGGTGCCAGCGGTGCCGGAAAATCTACTTTAATTGGTTTGTTAGCACGTTTTTATGATCCTCAGCATGGGGTTATCCGTATTGATGGGCAAGATATTTCGCAGGTGACACAAAAAAGTTTAAAACAGCAAATTGCTCTGGTTGATCAGGAAACATTTCTGTTTCATGATACGCTGTATAGTAATATCCGTTATTCCAACCCTCAAGCTAGTGATACCCAAGTTGAGGATGCTGCTCGCATGGCTTTTGCTGACGAATTTATTAAGCAGATGCCGCAAGGATACAATACCGTGATCGGAGATCGTGGAGTGCGCTTGTCTGGTGGCCAGCGGCAGCGTATCTGTATTGCCCGTGCTATTTTACGTGATGCCCCCATCTTATTGCTCGATGAAGCCACCAGTGCTTTAGATACTGAAAGTGAGGCGGTGGTGCAGAAAGCTCTGGCAAATTTGATGCGGGAGCGTACAACTTTCGTTATTGCCCACCGGTTGTCAACCATAATGCACGCAGATGAAATTCTGGTACTTGACGATGGTAAACTTGTAGAGCGGGGTACTCATAAACAGTTGTTATCTGCTGCCGGTGTTTATCAACGCCTGCATGATATGCAGTTTCGGGACTGATTCATGAGACAAGTTGGACAATGGCTGTTGCTGAACGTTGCCCCTTTTCTTGCTGCACAACTTATCCGTTTGATAGCCGTGTTGAGTCGCAGGGAAGTTGTTGGTGACAAAGGAGTGCAACAATTATGGCAACGCGGTGAAACGGTAATCATATCAACATGGCACGATCAGTTGTTGATGATCCCTTTGGGTTACGATGGCCCCGGTGGCCAGATTTTGATAAGTCGATCCCGTGACGGCGAACTGATAGCACGTACTGTACAGCACTTGGGGCATCATGCAGTGCGTGGTTCTTCAAGCCGTGGAGGTGCTGCTGCTTTTAAGCAGTTGCTGCGCTTGGCAAAGCAGCCGTTTGATATTGGGATTACACCAGATGGTCCTCGGGGACCACGCCATGAGATGAAAAATGGTGCGGTTCAGTTGGCGCGATTATCAGGACGTGCGGTGGTACCGATGGCGCTGGTTGCAAGTTGTGGACATCGTTTTGCTTCATGGGACAAATTTCTGTTGCCCTATCCATTTGGAAGAATTGTTTACTCTTATGGCGAGCCGCTGTATTGTGGCCGTGATGATGATCCTGAGGATTTTAAGCAGCGTTTGCAACAGGCTATGATTGATAATCATCGCCGCGCTGTAGAGCGACTGGAGAGTTATGGTTTATCTGCTGTATGATATTGCGGTTTGGCTGACAGCGATTTTTTTGGTGCCATGTTATCTGTTGCGCAGTTTGTTGCAGGGAAAAGTGCGTCGTGGAATTCGAGAACGACTAGGTTTTTTCCCACGTCAGCGTTTTCTCGATTTTGCCGGTAAAGATGTTTTCTGGATTCATGCTGTTTCTGTAGGTGAGACCAGGGCGGCGATGCCCTTAATTAAGGCCTTACGTAAAGCACATCCCCATGCTGTTTTGTTGCTGTCAAATGTTACCGAAACCGGTCATGCCATTGCTAGCGATATAAAAGAGATCGATGATGCCATTTTTTTCCCCCTGGATGCGTCATGGGTGGTTAAGCGTGTATTGCGGCGTATAAATCCGTGTCATGTTCTTATCATTGAAACAGAGTTATGGCCTAATTTTATCCGGCACTGCCATCGCTTGCGAATTCCGATTCAGTTGGTTAATGGGAGGATTTCTAATCGTTCTTTCCCGCGGTATTTGCGCGTAAAGCGGCTAGTAGAGCCTTTGCTGAATAAATTGAGCTGGTTTTGTATGCAATCATCAATTGATGCAAAACGGATTGCAAAACTCGGAGCACCGCGTTCACGTATAACAGTTACCGGCAATCTTAAATTTGATATGGAATCAACATTACCACCGGATATAGATGCGGTGGAATTACGGCGCGAGTTTTGCCTTAATCAAACAGCACCAGTTTTGGTCGCTGGTAGCACACACGCTGGTGAAGAGGAGCAGCTTGTTGATGTATATCAACGCCTTTTATACGAGTTCCCCGAACTTATTTTGATTTTAGTGCCACGCCATCCCCAGCGCTGTAAAGCTGTTGGGGAGTTGTTAAGCGAAAAGAAACTGATTTGGCGTTTGCGCTCTCATCAGTCGGAGACCGATGGTCAGCAGGTGAATGGTGGTGGAGTGTTGCTGGTTGATACTATCGGAGAGATGTTGCGTTTCTATGCTGTTGCACAAGTTGTATTTGTTGGTGGCAGTTTGGTGAATATTGGTGGGCACAATATCCTTGAAGCTGCACTACTGAAAAAAACAGTATTATTTGGTCCTCATATGCATAATTTCCGGGAGATTGCCGCCCTTATTGAGCAAGCTCAGGGAATAGGCAGGGTTAATGATGCAAGTGAACTGTATGTTCAATTGAGGGAGTTACTGTCTTCACCTCAGCGTTGTAGACAAATGGGTGAAAGCGGTTGGGCGCTGTTGCAAGACAATGCCGGAGCCAGTCAGAAAACTCTGCAAGAGATCTCCCGGTGCAGTCTAAATTAGCTTTATACTATCGTCGCCTTGCCTGCCATGGTGCACAATCATTTAGCGAGCATCTGCTGTTATCTGTTTTGATCCCGTTTGGCTGGCTATATGGTGCGGTAAATTTGCTGCGTGCCGGGCTTTATCGCCGAGGGTACTTAAAAAGTTATCGGAGCCCGGTTCCAGTCATCTCTGTTGGCAACCTTGCCGTAGGTGGTACTGGTAAGACGCCGATAGTGGATTATTTGTTACAGCGTCAACATAATTGTGACCGCAAGGTGGCAGTTGTTAGTCGTGGTTATGGTGGGGAAAAGGGGGCTGCCGTACGTGTTGTCTGTGCTGGCGACGGTCCGTTGTTGATGGCTCGACAATGTGGTGATGAACCTTATCTGTTGGCGCTACGTAATCCCAAAGTTATAGTTATAGTTGCACCACAACGTGCCGCAGGAATTCGTTATGCGGTGGAACATTTTTGTGTAGATGTTGTGGTGTTAGATGACGGATATCAACACCTGGCGGTACAACGTGATCTTGATATTATGTTGTTGGATAGCCGATATCCGTTAGGGAACGGTTATGTGCTACCTGCTGGTCTGCTGCGTGAGTTCCCCTGTGCGGTTGATCGTGCTGACCTGTGTATAATGACTCGGTGTGCTGAGTTTGACCAGATACCGCCTGATGTTTGTGCCGACAAAGAGGTTGTGTGTGCCAGACAAACTTTGGCCGATATTGCTTATAGTCTTGCTGGGGCAAGTTATAGTTTAGCTAACTTGCGCCGCTCCCGTTGCGTTGTCTTTGCAGGCATTGCTAACCCGAACGATTTTTTCGCCTCTTTGGAGCAAATGGGGGTAGTGCTACAAAATAAATTGGCGCTGCCAGATCATTGTAACTATTCAGGAGATATTATTGAGCAAATCAATGCTTTGGCGTGCGCGGCTGATATTCTTTTAACCACCGAGAAGGATGCCGTTAAGTTAGATGCGGCAATGTTCAACATCCCGTGTTGTTCCATGGCTTTGATATTTGAACTACAAGAAACTAATTTGCTTGATCAATGCGTTGAAGATTTGTTTGAAACATCCTGAGAAGTTACTAAAAAGATTACTTGGAGAATAGATAATGTCGCTGAGCCAACAATTACTTAACTCGTTAGTTTGTCCGCAATGTAAAGGTAAACTTGAGCTTTCCAGGGAACAAAAATTGCTCTGTAAACGTTGTCAACTTGTTTATCCCGTTCGCAACGGCGTGCCGATTATGCTTATTGATGAAGCAGTAGCAGTAAAGGCTGACTAGGGTGGGAGTTCGTCAACTGGGCAAGCAGCCTTTACAGCGAATTCTGGTGCGTGCCACAAACTGGATAGGTGATGCTGTCATGACAACACCGGCGCTAGCTGCTTTACGCGCCCACTATCCTGAAGCAGAGATTGTGTTGCTGGCAAATCCTCTGGTAGCGCAATTATTTACTTTCCACTCCTGCGTCGATCGGGTGGTGATCTACGATAAAAAAGGGATACATGCTGGAATAGGCGGCTTTTGGCGTATTGTGACAGAACTGCGTGCACAGCATTTTGATGCCGCAGTGTTATTGCAAAATGCTATCGAAGCAGCACTGTTGGCGGTGTTTGCCGGTATCCCATGCCGTGCTGGTTATACAACAGACGCTCGTCGCTTGCTTCTAAATTATCCGGTCTCTGTCACCTCTGCCGATAAGCAACTGCATCACACCGATTATTATCTACATCTACTTGGGCAGCTAGGGATAAACGGTGGTGATGAAAAATTACGTCTTGATTGTAGCGTCGAAGAACAGCAATGGGCAAAAGCGATGCTGGCGAGTGATGAACGCCATGATAGGGTTATTGCCATCAATCCCGGAGCTGCCTACGGCAGTGCAAAGAGATGGTTTCCTGAGCGTTTTGCTTTAGTTGCCGATATGCTAGCGAAGCGCTACAATGCGCAAATTTTGCTGACCGGTGCCCCGGCAGAAACCGATATTGGTGCAGATATTGTCGGTGCCATGGATTCCACGGTTATAAACATGATTGGGCAGACCTCCGTTCGTCAAATGATGTCATTGCTGGCTCAATGCGAATTGTTGATTACCAACGATTCAGGTCCGATGCATGTGGCTGCGGCGTTTGATGTGCCCATTGTGGCGGTTTTTGGTCCTACCGATCATACCACCACCTGCCCAGCATCAGATAATGTGAAAATTGTGCGCAAGGACACCGAATGCGCCCCTTGCCTGTTGCGTCAGTGGGGCATCAACTGATAAATGATGTGATTGTTTTGCACACAAAAAAATGGCGTAAGTTGCCGTTTTTAAAGATGCTGCAGGAGTTTTTGGCATTTGTAAAGTGTTTGCGCCATAAGCGTTACGATTATGTCTTTGATATTCAGGGTAACAGCAAAAGTGGTCTATTCACCTTGCTCAGCAAAGGGCGTTATAAATATGGATTTGATCGTTCCCAGGTGCGTGAGTGGCCAAATTTGCTGGCGACAAATTATAAGGTGAGCTTAGCGCCGTCGCAGCGCCATGTCATTCAGCGGTCGTT
>NBLX01000052.1 GCA_002084705.1 Desulfobacteraceae bacterium 4572_35.1 | reverse complement strand
CAGATGCCGTGTTGTGACTTGTCAAAGGGCTAATCGGGTAGCCGGTAGAGGCAAAGCAATGGCAGAATTCAAAACACATCTTACCGGTGGATTGTTAACGGGAGCAGGAGCATCGATTTTAAGTTTATTATCGTTTGATTTAAATATTGTTCAAGCATTTTCAGTTTTCGTAATGGGGAGCCTTGGAGGAATGTTACCTGATCTGGATAGTGATTCAGGAAAACCTTTAACGCTCCTTTTCGGGACAGTTTCCGTTCTTCTCCCAGCCTTATTGCTCAATAAAATCATTGGTCAAATAACTATATCTCCTGAATTATTAGTTGGTTATTTTGCCTGTACCCAAAATCCGCGATAGGTTTTCACAAACTTTCCCTATCACTACAAAATAACAGTATGCATTCAAAATTGCGACCACCGCCGTGAAGCATCAACAACAGGGGAACAACAAACAGGCAGGACGTTTTGAGACATAATGTATTTAACCTCTTTGGTGAT
Organism: Desulfobacteraceae bacterium 4572_35.1; assembly: GCA_002084705.1. GTDB lineage: Bacteria > Desulfobacterota > Desulfuromonadia > Desulfuromonadales > Desulfuromonadaceae > Desulfuromonas. Next base: position 9,859 of record NBLX01000052.1, on the reverse strand, counting down.
GAGTTGATTGTGTCTAAGTAACTATATTATCTCACACTTTAGAGGTTTTTTGTTTTCTGCCTCGGATTTTGGGATTGACATCCAGGTTTTAATCATCAGCGATTTGTAGTATATACATATGTTTGGTTTGACTTTTAAGTTGTCAATTATCTACAAAATGTTCAATGCGTTGCCGACTTAATTTATTGTCAATATTCCCCTAACGCACTAAATAACATGTTGTTATTTAACAATACTAATTTTTTATCAACAGGTTTCACGGATATTCAATGTACAAAAAATTATCTTCTCTGCCCGCAATATCGATTGTCGGAATTGGTGGTGTTTTCCCTCAAGCCGCCAATTTAGAAAAATTTTGGGATATCGTAAAAAACGGTCAGCGTACCGCAAGCACTCCGCCTAATGGACGCTGGCGTCTTCCTGTAGATGAAGTCTACAATCGGGAAGAGGGTAAGCTTGATTGTGTCTATTCTAAGCAAGCGTGTTTTATTGACGATTTCAAGCTTAACCTACCTTTTAAAACGTTGAATATTGACGAGGCAACTGTTTCCAACCTTGACCCACTATTTCAACTGCTGCTACATGCTGGATATCAAGCTTTTAGCGATGCTGAAACCAGCAAAATAGATTTGGGTAGGGTTGGTGTTATCGTTGGCAATCTGGCCCTTCCGAGCGAAACTGCTTCACAGTTAGCAGAAGAATACCTTGGTCGCACCTTTGCAGAAAAAGTAAATGGCTCGAGCGATAATTGCGATAGGACTAACCCTATCAATCGCTTCATGACCGGTTTACCCGCTACGGTTTTAGCCAAAGCTTTCGGGCTTGGTGGTCGCTGTCATACCTTGGATGCCGCTTGTGCTTCTTCGCTTTATGCCATCAAACTAGCGGTTGATGAGCTTCAGTCCGGTCGCGCCGATGCAATGCTAAGTGGTGGCGTGGCACGCCCGGATTCACAATATACTCAAATGGGATTTTCGCAACTTCATGCTCTATCACCAACGGGTGTATGCTCTCCATTTGATCGTAGCGGCAACGGATTAGTCGTTGGAGAAGGAGCCGGGGTTGTACTACTCAAACGAACTGTGGACGCGATCCGTGATGACGATCATATCTACGCACAAATTACCGGCATAGGCGTATCTAGCGATATCGGTGGCAGCTTACTGGCTCCAATCACTGAGGGACAATTGCGCGCTATGCGTGCAGCGTATCGACAAGCTGGATGGCAACCTCAAGAAGTAGATCACATAGAATGCCATGCCACAGGCACTCCGGTAGGAGATGCTGTAGAATTCAATAGTTTAAAGCAGTTATGGAGCAATGTTAATGTTAAACATAAATGTGTTCTGGGCTCTGTAAAATCAAATATTGGCCATCTGCTCACGGCAGCCGGTTCTGCAGCGTTATTAAAAACACTCTTAGCCTTAAAAACACAAACCCTCCCTCCCACCGCCGGATTTCAGCAGGCGAATCCACAAATGGAGATGGAGAGCAGTCCATTTGAAGTGTTATCCAAAGCACAACCGTGGACTAAACCGACAACACGACCACGGCGTGCAGCAGTAAGCGCATTTGGTTTCGGCGGCATAAACGCACATCTTTTGCTAGAAGAATGGCAACCACAAACAATTCCCGCAATACATGCGGATCTCAAGCAAGCGAAAACAAAAGATACTGACAATTCAACTTGCGAACCAATAGCTATCGTCGGCATGGATATCCAACTCGGGCCATGGCGTTCACTAAAACAATTCAGACACCAAGCTTTGGGGGAATGCACCCCACCACAGTTTTCATCACCGAAAAACTGGCATGCCGCCACCGAAAGCCGCTGGTTTAGAGATGAGTTTAAAACCTCTCAGTTTCGTGGTCACTATCTAGACAAAGTTAAAATTACTCCAGGACAGTTTCGCATACCGCCAACAGAACTGAAGGAGATGTTGCCACGCCAGGCATTGATGTTAAAAAGCATGGCAACGGCGCTGGAGAATGCCGTTCTGGACGATGTAGACCATACTGATAGTGGGGTTTTTATCGGCAATGGGATCGACCTCAATGCTACCAATTTCAGTTTACGCTGGGCGCTGCCCAAGCTGGTTAAACAGTGGGCGATACAGCAGAATCTGGATCTAGACGATCAACAACTGGAGCAGTGGCAACACCAGCTACAGGAAGCCATTAGCGCACCATTAACGGCCAACCGCACCATGGGCTCATTGGGCAGTGTTGTCGCCAGTAGAATTGCACGGGAATTCAAAGTTGGTGGCCCAAGTTTCACAATTGCCAGCGAAGAAAACTCCGGCATGCAAGCACTGCACACAGCAGTATCAGCTCTACATCGCAAAGAGATTAAGCTGGCTATGGTTGGAGCCGTTGACATGCCAGGAGATATTCGTGCCCAGCTAAGCCAATTTCACCTTGGCCGCTATGACGCTATAGCTGAAGGAGCATGTTCTCTGATCCTGAAACCGCTATCGGCTGCGCAAACAGATAACAACACCATATACGCTGTAATTGATGCCACCGCCAGTTCTTGCGACGGTAGCGATTTAATCAACAGTGGCGTAGAAGCTGTACAGCGAAGTCTGAAACAATTGTGTACCACAGCTAAAATAAGCTCTGACACTATTGGATATGTGGATATCAGCACCTATTCCAATCATGTGGATGAACAAAGAAACTACCTGCAAGATGTGTGTAGCAGCGATTGCCGCATCACCAGTAGCCCCAGCGTTTTCGGACACAGCGGTGAGGTCAGTGGTCTTGTTGGAATAATACAAGGGGCATTGAGCCTGTATCACTGCATACTTCCAGCTACTAAACACACACAACAAAAGGAGCACAGCAATCGCTATTGGTTGCATAACAGCCAACAAGGACCCAGGCGTGCACTTATCAGCAGCAGTGGCACTGGTGGCATCTGCAATCAAACACTGCTAAGTCAGTGGCAAAGCGCCAAAACACCACTACCACCCAGATTGTCCACCAGCACCCCAGAAGCAGCTCTGTTTTGTATATACGCTCCAAGCATTGAAGAGTTACAACAACAACTTCAACGCTTAGATCAACATCAACGTTCAAACAACAACAGTGATCTGGCACATACTGCAGCAATCTGGCACGAAAACAACAAGCACAAAACCGGATTGAAGATAACAATAGTCAGCAGTTCTACGATGGAACTAACTGATCAAATACAGTTTGCCCTGGAACATTTACAAACCGCTCCACAAGAAAGGCTAGATGGTCGCGGTGGAGCAGTGCTCCCCGCCTGCGCTCGTGACAAAATCTTTTACGCTCCACAACCCCTAGCCGCGACCGGAGATGTAGCTTTTGTATTCCCTGGTTCAGGTAACCACTTTTCCGGCATGGGACGTGATCTGGCGTTACAGTGGCCCGCTATTTTCGAAAACCAACACCGGCACAATTTACGCCTGAAAGATCAATATTGTCCGCAAGTATTCTGGAACAATGTTGATCCTGAACAGATAAATACTGATCACAACTCCATGATCATTGCTCACGTTGCTCTATGCACAGCCTTAAGTGATAGCCTGCGCAGCTTTGGCATCCAACCAAAGGCGGCAATCGGCTACAGTCTGGGAGAATCATCCAGCCTGTTTTCTTTACAGGTCTGGCGAGATCGCGACGAAATGCTGAAGCGCATTGAAAATTCTACTCTGTTTACCACTGATCTAGCTGGCCCATGCATGGCAGCCCGCAAACTTTGGAATCTGAGTGAGGATGAAAACGTTGAATGGTGCCTTGGCATTATCCCCTTGACCGCAAGCCAAGTTAAGCCAATTATTGACAAATACGACCATGCCTACCTACTCATCATCAACACCCCAGAAGAGTGCATCATCGGTGGCAATCGTGACCATGTAACCGCCGTAATAAACAAACTTGGTTGTCCTTTTATAGAACTGCACGGTGTAACAACGGTACACTGCCCGGTACCTACAGTTGTAGCCAAAAGATACCGGGATCTACACCTGTTCCCAACTACAGCGCCGGAATCGATCAATTTTTACAGCTGTGCCAGCTCTGAAATCTACCCACCCAACAGTGATAGTTGTGCCGATGCCATTCTGGCACAAGCTGTCGAGAGCATTGATTTTACCAAGGTGATCAACAACGCTTATGCTGATGGTGTACGCATTTTCATAGAGAGCGGCAGCGGCAACTCATGTAGCCGGATGATATCTCGCATTCTTGCTGACAGACCACACATGGTTCGTCCAACATGCCTGGAGGGACAACCAGCCACAACCACCATGGCCAAACTGCTGGGGCAACTCATCGCTGAAGGAGTTGTGTGTGATCCAAGTCAGCTTTATATTGAAGTAGATAAAACAACCACCAAGAATACGCCAGCCCCTATTTGTCTACACAATGGTGCTGCCACCTTTGAGCTACCACCTACTCCACAGCAAACACTTAACTCATTTGAAGTGGGCAACCAGATTATAACAACAACGCCTACAGCTATAGAGACTAATGTAGCATCGGATATAGCTTCAAGTATAGCGAAAGACCATGGCGCGGAAACATCTTCCTGGGACGTTATCCCTGTTAAAATTGATGATCCGGTTCTGGGCAGCATGTATGCCAGCCAGTTACAACAATCCGCAGCGCATGAACAATTTTTGCAATTATCTCAATCAATTCAACAACTAATTGAACGTAATCTGCATTTACAGCAGCACTTATCTGCTCAAATTCCAGCTCAGCAATTGCCAAAAGCACGCCCTATCCCCGCTGAGAGCAACATAATTACTGCACCGGCATCAAAAACCACTAAACCACAAGAAACAGTGCAACAACACAATTCCAGGCATCAACCGCGGGCTAAAAAAGTCGCCTTTGATCGCGACATGTGTATGGAATTTGCCATCGGCTCTATTGAGAAAGTTCTTGGGACACAATTTGCCTCCATAGATAGCCATCCAACCAGAGTACGGCTGCCAGATGAACCACTGATGCTGGTCGACCGCATCATCAGTGTTGAGGGGGAACCATGCTCAATGAGTCATGGACGGGTGGTAACCGAGCATGATGTCACCTCTGATCGCTGGTATTTAGATGGTGGGCGAATCCCTACCTGTGTCGCCGTTGAAGCTGGGCAGGCCGACCTGTTTCTTTCTGGATATCTGGGGATCGACAAGCACACCAAAGGGATGGCTGTTTATCGCCTACTGGATGCTATAGTTCAATTTCACGGCTCGCTGCCACAACCGGGTGACACCATCCATTACGACATTCGTGTTGAACGTTTTTTCCGCCAAGGAGACACTTGGTTATTCCGCTTTAACTACGATTGCAGTGTCAACGGTAAAGCTTTGATGACCATGCGCAACGGCTGTGCCGGATTCTTCACTCGAGCTGAATTAGAAGCTGGGCGAGGGATTGTCCACACTAAATTTGATCTGATGCCGCAAACCGGTAAACGCCCAGATGATTGGCAACCATTGGTTCCCATGGTTGAAGAAAGCTACAGTGTTGAGCAAATACAGGCTCTGCGTCGTGGCGACCTGGCAGCCTGCTTTGGTTCCGAATTTAAATGCTTGAACATCACCAATCCGTATACTCTGCCCAGTGGGCATCTCGAATTAGTAGATCGGGTAACTTCGATGGTTCCAGATGGTGGTCGCTTTGGTTTGGGACAAATTCGAGCTCAGATGAATATAAATCCAGATGACTGGTTCCTCACCTGCCATTTTTGTGATGACAATGTCATGCCGGGGACATTGATGTATGAATGTTGTCTACACACCTTACGTATCTATCTGATGCGTATGGGCTGGGTCAGTGCCAAAAATGAGGGGGCATGGGAGCCGGTTCCAGGAGTTAACAGTCAATTGAAATGTCGTGGTCAGGTGACCGAGAAAACCAATACCGTGACCTACGAAGTAACCATCAAGGAGCTGGGTTATCGACCTGAGCCCTATGCCATTGTAGATGCGCTTATGTACGCTGATGATAAGGCTATTGTTGAAATAACCAATATGACAGTACAGATTAGCGGTCTAAACCGTGAAAAACTAAGTGAACGTTGGAAACATCAACTAAGGGATGGGCAACCAACTCAACCAATAGTTAAAAATACAGTAGTTAAAAAAACAGCACTATTTGATTACGCCAGTATCCTGGCTTACTCCAACGGCAATCCATCCGATGCGTTTGGCGAACCATATCGTATCTTCGACAATGAACGCAAAATTGCCCGACTACCGAGACCACCCTTTCAATTCCTCGATCGGATTACACAGATTGATACGCAGGCGTGGAAGATGGTTGCCGGAGGCAGCATTGAAGCACAATACGATGTACCAACTGATGCGTGGTATTTTCAGGCTGAACGCCACAACACCATCCCTTTTTGCGTATTGCTCGAGATTGCCCTGCAACCTTGTGGCTGGATGGCCGCCTATGTTGGTTCTGCATTAACCAGTGATACTGACCTTAGTTTCCGCAATCTCGATGGCAATGCCATTCAGGTGCGTGAGGTAAATTCATACAGCGAAACATTGACCATTAATGTTACCTTGACCAATGTCTCCAGTAGCGGCGGAATGATTATCCAAAGCTACGATTTCTGTGTCAGCGATCAGCAGGGTCCAGTTTATCAAGGAGATACCGTTTTTGGTTTCTTCAGCAAGCAAGCGCTGGCAAATCAGGTCGGTATCCGTGAACTTCACCATTATCAACCAAGCTCGGAGGAGATTCAGCGTTCTATCAGGTGCCCGTATCCACAGCAACCTCCATTTCCAGATACGCAGCTACGTATGATTGACCACATCAACAGCTATATTGCCGATGGTGGCAGTAACGGCTTGGGATATATCTGTGCAACAAAGAAAGTTAACCCCGATGAATGGTTTTTCAAAGCCCACTTCTACCAAGACCCAGTTTGCCCCGGGTCTCTTGGTTTGGAATCACATCAACAACTGCTTAAGTTTATTGCGGTACAACGCTGGGGTACCACCGAAACCAGTATCTTTGAGCCGATTACCTTAAACAATAAACACAGCTGGACATATCGCGGTCAAATAATACCAAGAAATAACGAGGTAAAGGTGGAGGCGATGATTACCAAAATTGATGATAACAGCAAAACACTGTGGGCCGATGGTATACTCAGCGTCGATGGCAAAATTATCTATCAAATGAAGGATTTTAGCATCAGGATGATTGAATGATTGAGAACCTACGGCACGGACAAGAGCATTAATATACACCATATTATTCGCTGATGAAGTACAACATACAGAATGTAATCATCATCAGATCACACTACTAACAGGAGGAAAAAATGTATCGTACCCTGACACTTGTAGCAGTTTTGTTACTCACTCTGACAGCTTGTGGCAAAGATAACAACGCACAGACTCAACAACCAACCTCAACTCAGATAGAAGCCACATCACTATCACATGCAATAGCCAACAAACCAGTTGTGGTGCAAAATCAAACTCAGGTTGCACAAGCCCCCCTTGAAACAAGCATCAAAACAACAGAGGAAGAAAGTGCTACAACCAACAACGAAACCAGCGCAGCCATAGCCCCTGAGACGGTCGAAGAACCAACCACCTCTATTGTCAGCGTTCAACTAGAAAACAAATTCGGTTCAGTCCTTATCCCACACAGCTTACACGTTAAGCTGTATTACTGTATCGCTTGTCATGGCGACAACAAACCCGGCAAAATTGAGATGACAAAGAAACAATATCACGCTACATGCCGTGGTTGTCACGCCAAGCTCAAGAGCGGACCAACAAAGTGCCGCAGTTGCCATCAACGCTAAGGGGATATACTAAGGATATGTGTTCCGGCGAGGGTACAAATTTCTTACCCTCGCCAAAATTTTAACAGGTTAAATACGCTTACCACCCTTATGTTTGGTTCCATCAGTATCTTTTGATCCTTTATTGCCAATCAATGATCTGAGCTTAAAATATTTACCCAAACCAGACACATCGAAAGGGATATATTTCTCGATTTTATCCCAATAAAAAACGCACCCAAATAAAACAACGAAAGGTGGGTAAATATACCAAGGCAGCGGAGCCAAAGCTAAAAGAAAATAGATTACCAAGGTAGCGAATATCGCTCCAACAACATAAAAAACTTTCATAACAACTCCATTTTATTTAAAATTTTATAAATTACCAGCATAATAAAATATTCTGAAGAGTAACAAACCTTTTCTAGCTTGGTAAGAAACTTATGTTTTGTCAACCGTTGATGGTTTTCTAAAAAAAATGATGCCCTTGCAAAAGCAGACAAGCTGGGGCGGTTAAAATATAGCATTTCCATCCATCACAACTATTCAGGAACACTATGTTACGGCTAAATAAACAAGAGCAGCATTACGTAGACATTGCCCAACATCTAGAGTTGTCTGAACTTGACTACCACGTCATTATGCGGCAACACCTGCAACACACCTATCTGTTTCTGTCGCTAGGAGGAGCATTATTCATCATTGCCTGCGTTCTCTTTATCGCAGAAATAGTACCGGCAATTAAGGGATTCGGTGTCGGACTTGTGACTCTTTTCTTCCTGTTGGGACTTATCTGCATATTCCATGCTATGCGTTACCAAAAAGAGATTGAAACCAGAGTTACCTATGAAATCCTATTAAAAATACACGCTATCGAAGGAGAAAATGGGTTTTTATGGAAACTAAACCCTCTGATAAACGCCTACTGCAACGCCCAATATGGTGGACTACCAGATGGGGTTCAGCAATTGCAAACATCCTCCCAATCTGGCGGCATAGAAATGAGCGAAATACACTTGTATAAGGAATTGCTTGAGAGAGCAATAAAATGGTATCAGGCCCAACAACCAGAAGAAGGTTCCAACAATATTAACGCGTAAGTACGCGAAAAAATTTGTATAAATAATCTCCACCAGACCACATAGTTAAGGCAAATGAAACATAAAAGAAGATGGTGCCAACAAAGTGCATATTTACATGGAAAAGTTCCCAGCGTAACCCTAATAGCCAATAGTAATCGTAATGCAACAACAAACCAATGATGGCAACCATCTGAAATATGGTCTTATATTTACCAAGATTACTAGCTGCAATAATTATCCCTTCAGATGAGGCAACAGATCGCAACCCCGTCACTAAAGTTTCTCGAGCTATAATCAAAAAAACAGCCCACGCCGGTATCCTCTGCAGGGGGATCAACATAATCATGGCAGCCATAACAATCAATTTATCTGCCAGTGGATCGAGAAATTTACCCATTACGGTAACAATTTCCCATTTACGCGCCAAATAACCATCAACCCAATCGGTTATAGCTGCTACCGAAAAAACCAGCGCTGCCCAAAAGCCCATCTGCCGCGAATCATCCAATAGAAGGATTACGATCACTGGGACACAAGCGATTCGACATAGTGTCAATATGTTTGGTAAATTCAACATACCATTATTACGAAGCATTTTATGATCCACCTTGTTTATAGTGTTGAAAATAATATCTTACTTTTTTTATATATACCTGAGTTTCAGGATACGGAGGAACACCATCGTAGCGTTCAACAGTTGCTGGACCCGAATTGTACGCTGCCAAAGCCAAATCAAGGTTGCCATTAAAACGAGTCAACATCCTGCTTAAATATCTGGTTCCAGCAGCAATATTAGCTGATGGATTAAAAGGATCACCTACCTCCATATCTTTGACAGTGTCAGGATGCAATTGCATAAGTCCAACGGCACCACGCCTAGAAACAGCATCAGGGTTAAAGTCACTCTCTATTTTTACCACTGCACGTACTAAATCGCCATCTATTCCGTACATATTGGAATAATGTTCAATCAATTCGGCTACGGCAGCTG
>NBLX01000051.1 GCA_002084705.1 Desulfobacteraceae bacterium 4572_35.1 | reverse complement strand
TCGCAGCGGTTTGCCAAAATGTCAGCAACCTCTTTGCGATCTATTATACAACCTTCCTGTAATTTAATTTTAATCAGTTCGTGTGTTTCCAACGCTTCTGATACCGATTTAACTAGATTGGTACTTATCTCTCCCTTACCAACCATAACTACCGGTTGAAGGTGATGTCCGAGACCGCGTAAAAAACGGGTCTGTTTTCCGCTTAACTGTTGTGCCACTCGTTTGTGCTCCTTGGTTTGTTGGGAACTATTAAGCCACTGTGCTACATAGTTACGTTTATTTCTTTAAAAAAATCCAGGTGTGGTCTGTAAAAAAGACCTTCCACATAGATGCCATCGTTATACCCGTTGTGTTTAGAAATAGCAATTCCCCAATTATGTTGACGCCTGCGGTAAGAGCGCGGTAAAAATAGGTACTTAATTGTAACTACATAGATTTTTTATTGTATTGAGAAATTTAAAGGTGTTCAACCATGAGTGAAACTTTTGCCCTTATCTATTCCAGCCGTTTCGGTGAATATTCCTATGGTGATTTTCATCCGTTTAAGGTTGATCGCTATCGCTTGACCTATGAATTGATGGAGCAGAGTGGTCTTGTTGACTTGCCGCAGGTTAAAGTTGTGGAGTGCCCCTTTGTTTCAGAAGATATGTTGTTAGATTTTCATCGTCTGGATTATCTTGATACCCTTAAGAAATTCAGCATGGATGATGAACCTCACGCAAATTTTTTTTATGGTCTTGGTGATGTAGAAAATCCAGTGTTTAAAGGGCTGTATGACTGGTCACGTTTGATGTGTGGTGGTACCATTGAGGCGGTGCGGCAAGTTACTGAGCATGGTTGTCGAGCTGCTTTTAGTATGGCTGGTGGTTGGCATCATGCCCATGCGGCTCGAGCCTCCGGATTTAGCTATCTTAATGATTTAGTTGTTGCCATTAAGCAATTGTTGAAGCAGGGAAAACGAGTTGTATATGTTGATATTGATGCCCACCACGGTGATGGTGTGCAGGAGGCATTTTATTCGACAGATCAGGTGTTGACCATCTCTATACATGAAAACGGTAAAGATTTTTATCCCTATTCCGGTTTTGTTGATGAAGTGGGTAGTGGTGATGGTTACGGTTATTCGGTCAATATCCCTTTGGTGTCTCACTCCGATGATCTTATCTTTGAGCAGGCATTTCAGCGGGTAATCTTGCCACTTATTGAGGGTTTTGCTCCAGATGTGCTTGTTACCCAGATGGGAGCTGATCCGCTGCGTACAGATCCTCTGACGCGGTTGGAATGCACCACGGCATTTATGGAATATGCTGGTCGCCAGTTTTTAGCAACCGATATACCGTGGGTAGCCATTGGCGGAGGTGGCTATGATCGTCTTAACGTGGCGCGGACATGGACGCTGTTGTGGGCAACAATGATTGGTGAGTATGTTGACGATGAATTTACTTCATCACTTCAGGCCACCATAGCCGAAATCGATGAAGAGTGTTTTTGGCTTCGCGATCTTCCTCATATGGCGGCACCGGATGATTTTGCGCGAGCTCAGCAGGCATTAGATAAAAATTTATCCTTTATTGAACGTTGTATTTTCCCCCTCTTTAACCTTTCGGTGTGAGGTTGATATGACTAATGGCAATATTAAGCATTTAATTGCCGCCGATGGCTTACCGATGTTTTCTATCCGTGATATCAATGCGTTGCCACAGGGTGAAAAGGAGAAGATATACGCACCGTTGGTGCCGCAATTGGTGTTCGACCGCTTTGGTTTTGATCGTCAGACTTTTTATGCCCCTGACGATTCTGGAAAAAGAGAAAATAAAATCAGGTTTATCTGTCCAACGGGGCTGGGGTTATTGCGTATTGAGGTAAGGCGCGCAATCACCGATAAAGATTGCCTGTTTTTTGTTGAGATGGCTGATACTCCGTACGGACAATTGGAGCTATCTTTTTGCTTAATCAATGATCCTGATGCTCCCCGTTTTAATGTCGACCAGGATCAAGATGGTCGGGAAAACTCTTTTGCTACTGTAAGGCGCAATATTCCTGAGGAGATACGGGCTATGCAGGCAGGATTGTCACCTAATCAAGTACGGAGGGGGTTGAAAACCTTTAAACCTTTCTACGAGCAATTTGAGCGTTTTGTTGCTTCCCTTGGCATTGATATGATAGTTGCCGAACCTCTATCTTATAGTAATGCTGTACGATATGAACGGTATGGTTTTGATTATATTACCGGTAAACAGTTGATGTTGTACATTGATAGGGAATTTCAGCCCGGAGGGGTGTTGTATAAAAGATTGGATGGATCTAGCCCGTTTCGGCAACTGGGGATGGAAAAAACTGTACGTGGTCGCAGTTGGGCTATCCATGATGGTATTTTGGATCAGCCGTGGGATAATATAAAAATTTACAAAAACATTGGCAAACATGCCAAAATAGATACGCTGACTAATCTGGAGTATTAAGGTTTTATGCAATGTAGTTATTGTTTGGAGAGGAGGGGTTATGGCTTCGGTGGCAGATATACTGTTTATTGTGTTGGTGTGCGCAGTTATTCTGGGAGCAATTTATTTAAGTCAACGTTTCACTAAACGCTGAAAATAGAATCGTAGTACAGCCTAAGAGACGGTGCGAGTAGCACCGTCTCTTAGGTATTGTTTAAAATTTATAGCTTAATTGAACACTGAATATATCCACCGAATTTTCAAACTCACCCACTACTGTGCCATGGCTTTGATCTTCAGCATTTGATGCGTACTTCTCCATTTTTGAATCGGAGACAAACAGATGAGCATAGGCGGCATCCATAGTGATGCATTGGGTGATCTGGTAGCCAGCTCCCAATGACACCCAGAAACGATCTTCTCCCGGAATACGCGGGGTACGATAGTTATCTGGAATAGGTGTCTCATCGTAGGCGATGCCGGCACGAATCAACAGAGCATCTGTCGCCTGAAATGTGCCACCTAAAGAGTAGCGCCAGGAGTCATCCCATTTTTCAGTAGTGGTTGAACTGGTTGTCCCCGCAATACCTGTACCTTCAAAGTTAATAGTTAATTTGTCAAAGCTGCTCCAGTCGGTCCAGGTAACGTCGGCCATAAGTGCCAGTTTATTGGTGATTTTGGAGTAGACATTAACTGAGGCAGTCGCTGGTAGTGTGACGGTACCGTGAACATCCTGATTTTGAAATGCCCCAGCCAGCAATGGATTTAAATTGATTAGAGCGACAGGAACTTTGGTTTTGATCTTACCCTCTACTTTATGTTCTATCTCCGAGCGGTAAGCGACACCTACACGGGTGTTGGGGGTAAATTCATACATGGCGCCGAGGTTGAAACCATAACCCCAGTCATCGGCAGTGTTTTCTGCAAATACATCATATTGAGGATTGCTGACTACCGGCGCCAAGGGCATTGGATTACCGCCGGCATTTCTTACCGCAGAAAAGGCGACGAGACCACCATCAACCATGCTGGACAGGGTGACGTCCATGTATTCGGCACTTACACCGGCAGATAAGGTGAGTTGGTCAGTTACTTTGTAGGCAACAACTGGATTTATATTGATTGTTTCAACCACTGATTCTACGGCATAATAGCGACCAACCCATGATTTGCCATAGTCTGTAGCTAAGCCAAAAGGGGCATTAAGACCTAAACCGATGGATAATTTATCGTTTAATTTATTGGTATAATAAAGGTTTGGTACCATGGCTGTCACCCCGCCATCTCCTCCGTCATTGCCATCTAGTGAAGTACCAAGCACGTTAGTAGCGGTATCTGCTTTGAACTTTGTTGATGGATCAATAACGTGTAGACCGGCGGTTATCTGTTGCCCTTCAAGTAGGGTAATTGATGCAGGATTGAAAAACATAGTTGATGGATCATCACCACCTAATGCTGTGATTAATTGTCTATGGTAGAGAAAAACCGAATAAGTTGCTAGCTAAGTAAAAAGTTGGGATCCAAATGCTCCAAAGCAGACGGCCCAGTTTTTATCAAGCTGCAATTATATGGTCAAGGGGAATAGCGATGTCGAAAGTTTTTTCCAAAAATCTGTCTATTATTTTAGTTGAACCGCGCCAGCCGGGAAATATTGGTGCTACATGCAGGGCTATGGCTAATTACGGAGTCAGTGATCTGCGTTTGGTGAATCCGTGCAATCATCTTGCTCCTGAAGCTGTCAAATTTGCCGTTGCCGCTAAGCCGCTTTTGGGTAGTGCTAAGCTGTTTGCTGATTTACCCTCTACCGTTGCCGATTTGCACATGAGTGTGGCGCTAACGCGGCGCAGTGGTCGTTTGCGGGGAGAACTGCCACAAATTTCTCAATTACCACGGCAACTGCATTCGTTGCCGGCGCAAAGTCGCGTAGGGCTGGTGTTTGGTCGAGAAGACTGCGGGCTGTCTACGGCAGAAATTGCTTGCTGTACTCATGCTGCTAGCATCCCGACAATTGGCGAAACTGGATCGTTGAATCTGGCGCAGGCGGTTGTTGTTTCATTGTATGAATTGTGTGGTCGAAGCAATCAATTTGATGTTCTTGATAGTATTGGTACTGGAGATGTGTTGCCACCACAGCGAGATCTTGATCCATTAATGCAACAACTGGAACAATTGGCAGATTTGATCGGATACACTAATCCCAGTAGACCGGAGGTTGTTGGACACACTTTGCGTCAACTGCTTGGTCGAGCACGTCCAAATGTCAGGGAATATAATATGTTACGTGGTTTAGTTTCTCAGTTGGAACAAAGTGTACAGGGGTGGCCGGGGAAAAGACGTGGATAAAGGTTGAGAATCGGGAGCGTTCCATCTTGAAAAGCTGAGTTGGAACGCTCCCTTTTTGTTATAGTTACTTTATTTTTACTTAGTTAACCAATGCTGGCGTGGTAGTCCTGTAGACTGCGGACTTCACCTTTACCTGAATATCGTGCCGCTATCCCTTTGGCTGCAGCAATAGCCGCGGCTGTGGTAGTGACATAAGGAACTCTGTTTTTGATGGCTGCCTTACGAATGTAGGAATCATCGTGAGCGCTGAGCCTCCCTGTCGGGGTGTTGACTACCAGCTGAATTTCACCATTGGTGATGGCATCGGCGATGTTGGGGCGTCCTTCGTGCATTTTATTTATTTGTGTACAATCCAGACCATTTTTTTTCAGATAAGCTGCCGAACCACGGGTAGCCAACAGTGAGAAACCTAATTCGCTGAAACAGCGTGCAGCTTCCAGAGCACCATCACGGTCATGCTCGGCTACTGTGATTAACACGGTTCCTTCCTGTGGCAACTGAGCGTTAGCTGCTTCCTGTGCTTTGAAGAAGGCGAGGCCGTAATTGTCAGCAATGCCTAGTACTTCTCCGGTAGAACGCATCTCCGGTCCCAGTACCGGGTCGACTTCAGGGAACATGTTGAACGGGAACACCGCTTCTTTAACACCGAAATGGTGCAGTTTGTGTCGCTGTAGATTTAAATCTGCCAAGCTCTTACCCAGCATCACTTCCACTGCATGGCGTGGCATAGGTATATTGCATACTTTCGATACCAAGGGAACAGTACGACTGGCGCGTGGATTGGCTTCAAGGATGTAAACCAGATCATTGGCGATGGCGTATTGGATATTCATTAAGCCGACAACGCCCATATCAACGGCGATCCTGCGGGTATATTCTTCAATGGTATCAATATGACGCTGAGGAATGTTGACTGGTGGAATTACACAAGCTGAGTCCCCTGAGTGTACCCCTGCTAACTCGATATGTTCCATCACTGCTGGTACGAAAGCGTCCACACCGTCACAGATAGCATCAGCTTCAGCTTCAGTGGCATTTTCCAGAAAACGGTCGATTAAAATTGGTCTTTCGGGAGTTACGTCAACAGCTTTCTGCAGGTAGAGACGTAAACTCTCTTCGTCATAAACCACTTCCATCGCGCGACCGCCCAGCACGTAGGATGGGCGTACCATCAATGGATAACCAATCCGTTTGGCGATAATTAGTGCATCGTTCAAGGTGCTGGCCATCCCCGATTCCGGTTGGGGTATTTCAAGACGCTGCATCACTTTGTTAAAGCGATCGCGGTCTTCAGCTAGGTCGATCGTGGATGGCCCGGTTCCCAGAATTTTTACCCCAGCTGCTTCCAACTCAGCAGCAATGTTAAGGGGGGTCTGTCCACCGAACTGTACCACGACCCCTTCCGGTTTTTCCTTGGCGTAGATGGATAGAACGTCCTCGACAGTTAGCGGCTCAAAATAAAGTTTGTCCGAGGTGTCGGGGTCGGTTGAGACCGTTTCTGGGTTGCAGTTAACCATTATGGTTTCGTAGCCGGCTTCACGCAGTGCCATGGCCGTGTGAACACAGCAGTAGTCAAATTCAATCCCTTGACCAATACGGTTAGGACCGCCACCGAGCACCATGATTTTTTTATTTTCGCTTACCGCTACCGAGTCGGCAGCGTTGTAGGTTGAGTAATAGTAAGCGGCATCATCCACCCCGCTTACCGGTACAGCTTCCCACGCTTCACCCATGCCGAGTTGTAGCCGTTTTTCGCGAAGCTGTTTTTCTGGCACTGCAAGAATTTTGGCAAGATATTTGTCGGCAAAACCATCTTTTTTAGCTTGTAGAAGTAATGTGTCTGGCGGTAGTTGACCGTAATGTTTGAGCAATTGTTGTTCAAGGTCAACCAACTCTTTCATCTGCTGCAAAAACCATGGTTTGATATAGGTTTTAGCATACAGTGTCTCGATGTCAGCTCCCTTGCGCAGCGCCTCATAGAGGATAAACTGGCGCTCGCTGGACGGTTCAGATAATTGCTCCATCAACTCCTGTAAGCTGAGTGCGTTGAAGTTGGCGGCAAAGCCCAGACCGTAGCGATCAATCTCTAAGGAGCGGATTGCTTTTTGTAACGCCTCTTTATAATTTTTGCCCAAACTCATCACTTCGCCTACAGCACGCATTTGGGTGCCTAATTTGTCTTCTACGCCGGTGAATTTTTCGAATGCCCAGCGAGCAAATTTGACCACTACATAATCACCGCCAGGGGTGTATTTATCTAAAGTACCGTCGCGCCAATAAGGTATTTCGTCCAGAGTTAGTCCAGCCGCTAATTGTGCTGATACCAAGGCGATGGGAAAACCCGTAGCCTTACTTGCCAATGCCGATGAACGGGAGGTGCGGGGGTTTATCTCTATGACAATTACCCGACCAGTTTTTGGGTCGTGAGCAAACTGCACATTGGTTCCACCGATAACTTCTATGGCATCAACGATGGCATAAGAATCAACCTGGAGCCGTTGCTGCAAATCTTCGTCGATGGTGAGCATGGGGGCGGTACAAAAGGAATCGCCGGTGTGGACGCCGACGGCATCGACATTTTCGATAAAACAGACGGTGATTTTCTGCCCCTTGGCATCACGTACTACTTCTAATTCCAGCTCTTCCCAGCCTAAAATAGATTCTTCGACTAGAACTTGACTGACAGGACTTAGGGAGAGGCCGCGATTGACAATGGTTTCAAATTCTTCCATGTTGTAGGCAAAACCACCTCCGGTGCCACCCATGGTGTAGGCGGGACGTATTACCACCGGCAGACCGATCTTTTTGGCAATAGCCTTGGCTTCATCAAGGGTGTTGGCTATGTCGCTACGTGCCATCTCAATACCAAGACGATCCATGGTTTGCTTGAATATTTCGCGATCTTCACCGCGCTCAATTGCATCCAGATTGACACCTATCACCTGTACACCGTATTCATTCAACACGCCACGGCGTGATAATTCCATTGCCAGGTTAAGGGCAGTTTGACCACCGAGGTTAGGTAGCAGTGCGTCGGGGCGTTCTTTTTGAATTATTTCAGTGATGGTTTCAGGTGTGAGAGCTTCGATATAGGTTACATCGGCCGTATTCGGGTCGGTCATGATAGTGGCAGGATTGGAATTAACCAGCAAAATTTCATAACCCAGATTGCGCAGTGCTTTGCAAGCCTGCGTTCCGGAATAGTCAAATTCACAGGCTTGACCAATAATTATGGGGCCGGAACCGATGATCAGAACTTTTTTGATGTCGTCACGTCTGGGCATGTAAAACTCCTTATTGTCGGTGAATGGATAATACCTTATCTAAATGTAGCAGTGCATTATGTTTATTGTTGACAATTAGGCACTATGCCAAAAAGTAGCTAGAACGACAAGAAATACCTCTTTGATTACTTAACTAATTTAATTTTTTGTCTGGTGTGTTTGGCAAAGTCATAAATTTGTATCGAATTGTTTGCAAAATGTTTGTAGGATATACCAATACAATTTGCCACAGAATGGTGCTACTGTGTCTCCCGATTTAGGGTATGCTTTTTTGCACTAATGGATATGTTTACTTTCTTCTTGAGGGGTTGTCTGGCATGGGTACAATGATTAAAACTGCGCTTGAATTGGATGGGATGCGTCGTGCTGCTGTGTTTAATGGTGAATTGATGGACTACTTGCGTCCCCATATACGAGCAGGTATCAGCACCGAAGAGATTAATACTCTTGCTCATAATTATACGCTTCAACATGGTCACACACCCGCATGTCTTGGTTATTATGGTTTTCCTAAATCGTTGTGTACCTCAATAAACAACGTTGTTTGCCATGGTATTCCGTCAGCAAAAGAGGTGCTCAAAAAAGGGGATATTGTTAATGTTGACCTGACTACAATTGTTGATGGATTCTTCGGTGATTCATCCGAAACTTTTTTAATTGGTAGTGTTGGTCGTCGCGTGCGGAAGCTGGTCGCGGTTACGGCGCGGGCATTGGTGATGGCTATTGAGGGGATTAAACCGGGGATGAGGTTGTCGGTAGTTGGTGATATTATTCAACCCTTCGTTGAATCCCATGGCTATTCTGTGGTGCGGGATTATGCTGGGCACGGTATTGGCACCGAGTTTCACGAAAATTTTTCTGTTTTGCACTATCGCAATAGAGAGTGCGAACAGGTGATACTGCGCCCCGGCATGACCTTTACCATTGAGCCAATGATAAACATGGGTAAATACGATGTTGTTACAGACAAAGTCGATCAGTGGACTGTCCGCACGAAAGACAAGTCGCTATCAGCACAATTTGAACATACCGTTGCTGTTACCGAGACGGGGCTGGAGGTTCTGACATTGACCCCGTCGCAAAAAAAATCTGGTCAAATACTTAATGTTACCGATATGAATAAGTATTAAAGATGATATCTAACCTCAGTTTGAGGGCGGTTTGTTCTGTTGCTGCCCCTATAGCATTCATGGCCGAAAAATAGCTTTTCGATCAAGCTTAGTCTGTATATTCCTCATGTTGTAGAATTTTTAGCTGTTCAATCGTTTTTTCTGCCACCTTTTTTTCTTTAGTGAAAAAGCGCTGTAAACGTTCGAGAAGTTGTTTTTGTTTTTTTATGTCATCCGAATAATAATCGTGATTTAACAATTTCTTTGCCCACGCTAAACTAGTTTGTACCTCATCAGGAATTCGTTCTCCGTCATGGCGAACAGCGTCTTTACTGCATATATCGTGACAAGTACCACATCGTATGCATTCATCTTCTTGTATGACGGCAACCTCTTTTATTAATAAAATTGCATCAGTAGGGCATGTGTCGATACATGTTTGACATCCAGTGCACAATTTTTTATTTATCCAAGGCATTTTGTAGTAACTCCTTTTTATCTATTGCAACAAGTTTATAACAGGTCGGAAGCGGAAGAAACTCCCGACCTTTTTTATTGATTACAAAGTTGCGTGAAGATTACTTGGCAGCAGCACGGGCAGCATCGAGCCAGCCGTTCCACTTGTTTTGATTTGCTTTGATCCAATCTTGAGCGTGACGCTCTATATCTTTTGCCGATTTTTCACCATTTTCCATCTTGGTGTTTTGCGCACTTATGTCGCCTATTGGCAGGGTGAACACCTCAAAGAATTTTTTTGCTGCCGGGTTCTTAGCAAGGAATTTTTTGTTTGCGACTATCCGAATATCACTGACAACAAAACCTGCCTTGAGTGGATCAGTTACTGCCCCTTCGATGCCACTGACTGTCATGCGCTCTACACCAGGCTTTTGTGCTTCTCTCGGCATGATTTTTGGTACATTAATCCACACAACATCTTTACCCGGCTTCAGCTTGCCGATGGTCCAATTGGGAGCCCAGGTGTAAAAGAATACTGGGTCACCAGCTTTGTAGCGTGCCATGGTGTCAGCCATACTGGCAGCGTAGCCAGCCTTGATCGGGTTGATGTAATCGTCCAAGTCATAAACATCGAAATGGTGGGCAATTACTTTCTCACATCCCCAACCCGGGGGGCATGCGGTCAGGTCAGCTTTGCCGTCGTTGTTGCTGTCAAAGGCTTTTTGAACTTCTGGACGTTTGAAATCGTCAAGAGACTTGATGTTGTATTTGTCGGCATGTTCTTTAGAGACCATATATCCTTGCAAACCACCAGCTTTGGCGATGTAGCCGATAATCTCGACTCGCTCCTCTGAATGTTTCGGCATCTGACTGGTGTGGTTCGGAAACCAGCCATTAGTCCAGTAGTCTACATCTCCGAGCATAACTGACTGGTAAAATAGCGCATTAGCTAACTCTTTGGGGTATTCAACCTCAAAACCTAGCTCCTTTAACCCAGCGCGAACCAGAGCTTCCTGAAAATAACCGGTATTCCAGGTAGCACGTGCGGGGTGAACTTTTATCCCTTTCCCCGGTTTGTCATTGTTTGCAAATGCGGGCATTGCTAGTGCTAACATAAGAACAGCCAACAAAATACGCTTCATTTTTTTCTCCTATTGTTTGTTAAATAGTCACTATTCAGGACCTCTCCAGTTGTGCACGTGCTCATCATGCCGAATAGTTACGTTAAATATTTACTTCTTGCCAAAACCTTGAGTTATTCGATCGAGAACCATTGCCAATAATACAATTGCCAGACCGCCAATACTCGCCAAGCCGATTTCGAGGGTATTCAATCCCTGAACCACTGGGTTTCCAAGACCACCCGCGCCGATAAGGGCTGCGATAACTACCATCGATAGAGCCATCATTAATGTTTGATTAAGCCCTGCCATGATTGAAGGCAGTGCTAAAGGAAACTGAACCCGACGCAACACCTGCCCAGAAGTGGCTCCGAAAGCTAGTGCTGCCTCAATTAGCTCTGGGTGTACCTGCCGGATGCCAAGATTTGTTAAACGCACAATCGGTGGTAGAGCGAAAACGATTGTTGCTAGTATCCCCGATACTGTGCCAATGCTGAAAAGCATGACAACCGGTACCAGATAAACGAAAGGGGGGATTGTCTGCATGGCATCGAGTGCCGGGCGCAGGAACAGTTCGAATCGCTCACTGCGTCCAGCCATGATTCCCAGTGGAATCCCGACCAGAGCGCAGAAAAATACTGAGCTTATCACCATCGCCAGAGTGGTCATAGTCTCATCCCAGAGACCGAGATAACCGATCAGCAGAAAAGAAACTACAGTAAAAATAGCAGTCTTTTTCCCGGCATAGCGCCAAGCTGCTATTGCCAGCAGAATAATCATAACCAGCGGCGGCATAGCGTTAAAGAGCCACTCAAAACTCTTTAGACAGACTTCAATCGGAGCTTTGATGGTCTGAAAAACATCACGATAGTTGTATACCAGCCAGTCTACAAAGGTCTGAACCCATTCATCTAGTGGAATCAGTTTCTCTTCAAAACTAAAAAAATTCATCTATTTGTCCTTACGCTAAAATCGCTAAGTTTTTTATTGAACCATTTCGTGTTCATCTGTATTGATTTCGCTGCGATGCAGAGTTTCCAAAAAGAGGTTTCGGGAAATAACTCCGATGTAAACTCCTTCGTCGTCAACTATGGGCAAAGGGCAGGGCACTTCCGTTATGTCTGGGAGAATCTCCTGCATCGAGTCGCTGCTGTTTCTAGCAGTCACCATACTCAGGAAAGCCTTGGTGATATCCTTGGTGTCCCCTTTTTTATCTATCAGAGCACGCAATGAATCGGTAGATACAACCCCAAGATAACGGCGATTGTTGTCCAAAACATAACCATAGTCGCGATCATAACCGGCAAGCCGTTGCAGCGCAGCGCGAGCACCTTTGCCGGGATGGTTAATAACCGTGACTTGAGTTTTGACTGCGATATCACCGGCAGAGAGGATGTTGGTTGGATCGACACCACGGAAAAAGGCGCGGACATAATCGTTGGCTGGATTTTGCAGGATATCCTCTGGAGTGCCAATCTGAACAACCCGACCACCTTCCATGATTGCAATCCGGTCACCAATTCGCATCGCTTCATCAAGATCATGCGAAATAAAGACAATGGTGCGTTTCTCTTTCTCCTGTAGCTTCAGCAGTTCGTCCTGCATCTCAGTACGAATTAATGGGTCGAGGGCAGAAAAAGCTTCATCCATCAGTAAAATATCAGGATCAACAGCTAATCCTCGCGCCAGCCCGACACGTTGCTGCATGCCGCCCGAAAGCTCGTTAGGCTTGCTGTTTGCCCAAGTTTCAAGCCCAACTTGCTCCAACGCTTTTAATGCACGTGCTTCACGGGTTTTAACGTCAATTCCATCAAGCTCTAACCCGAATGCGGCATTCTGTAACACTGTCATATGGGGCATCAACGCAAACGATTGAAACACCATCCCCATTTTTTTGCGTCGGATTTTAACCAGTTCGTCTTCATCCATCTGAACGACATCTTTGCCATCAATCAGAACTTTTCCACTTGTTGGCTTAATCAGGCGATTGATCATGCGCACTATAGTAGATTTACCCGATCCCGATAAGCCCATGATAACGAAGATTTCACCAGTATGAATTTCAAAACTAGCATTCTGAACGCCAACGGTGGTTTTAGTCTTATCGAAAATAGTTTCTTTGTCGATGCCATCACTTAGTAACTTTAAGGCTTTTTTGGGATGGGGACCGAAAATTTTATACAGATTTTCGACTTTTATCTTTATATTGTCAGCCATTGTTTCTCCTTAAGAATCGACTAGTTAAGAGTTTTTGGGCGATATAATATTTTTTAAAAACCCTTATAACGAATATGCCGAATTTGTTGGGAGTTAAACTAAGACGAAGAGGTAAGAAAGGTGATAATGCTCACTTACTAGTGTATACATAAACAATAAACATGTGACCATAAGACCGCATGCTGTAGCGTCACCTCAGAAAAACAGCATATTCTTTTTGTTCTTGTAGACAGAGCGACCCGCGACTTAGTCTTGCCGGAGAGACAAAAGCTAAGTGCAACTCTGGATGGATAGAAGATCTGGGTACATCACACTGGTCGATGTTCTTGACAATCTTCATGCGGGGCAAGGACGGAGCACTCTGGACGAGTGTCGCCATACAGAAGTGAATATTCGCACACATTAGCGTTGAAGTCAAATGTTCGAGGAAAAGTCAAGTGTAAATATGACACCAAAATCCGAGATAGGTTTTCACAAACTTTCCAGTGTGCCGTAGTAGCCAGCGTGCAGGTGGCGATCTATATGTTCTGCTAGAGCAATAATGCGCGAACCAATAGGGAAGCGCGAACCAATAGGGATGTTCTTGGCTTCGAGCTTATCAGGGCTACCCGTGCCATCATAATGTTCCATGAGATGACGTATAAGACTACCCGCCTCATGTAAATCATCAATAGGGTCAATGGCTGTTTGTCCGCGCACAGTAAATGTGTTGTAGATAATGGCTCTTTTGAATTTCATGTGGGTAAGCAATTGGCATTAACTTGAGATAACTCTAATTTTCCAGCCAGTAAATACGAGATTGTTTTGAAATGTTTCTTTTTATATCCCCGCGCTTTATTTTTAGCAGATTGTAAAACTGAGTTTAATCCTTCCA
>NBLX01000050.1 GCA_002084705.1 Desulfobacteraceae bacterium 4572_35.1 | reverse complement strand
GTTCTTCCATCTGACATGGCTATTCTCGATCACGAGAAATTGCTCGGCATTGTCACCGAAGCTGGGGAACAAAATTCTCATGCTGTTATCATGGCCAAGTCTCTGGGCATTCCTGCCATCGTCGGAGTAAAGGGGGCATTAAGAGCAGCACAAAACAGCAGCAGCGTTATACTTGATGCCAATTCCGGTTGTTTATTTATTGATCCTTCACCGGTAATTGTTGAGGAATATCGTCGCCTTGAAAATGACAGCAACAAAGAGGTTCACCGCCTTAACAAATATCGACGTCTGCCCGCCATCTCCGCTGATGGTGTAAAAGTCAAGCTGCATGCGAACATCGGCTTGATTAGTGATGTAGCCGTTGCTCAACGCAACGGAGCTAACGGTGTGGGATTGTATCGCACAGAATTCCCCTATATGACCCGCAGCAGCTTTCCAGATCGCAACGATCAATATATACTGTGTCGAAAGGTTATCGAAAGCTTCGATGGTCCGGTAACCATCCGCACCCTCGATATCGGTGGCGATAAAGCATTGCCATATTTCCCGGTTCCCGATGAAGACAATCCTTTTATGGGATGGCGCTCCGTACGCGTATCACTAGACAATCGCGACATATTCCGTACTCAAATTGAAGCAATACTTATGGCAGGGGTACACGGATCGGTAAAACTGCTATTTCCGATGATTTCTGGCGTTGAAGAAGTTCTGGCGTGTAAAGAGGTTATCAATGAAGCAAAAGAGAATTTACGCCGCGAGCGTATTCCTTTCGTCAACAATATCCCCCTCGGAATAATGATCGAAGTCCCCGCTGCTGTTCAAATGTGTAAGTTTTTAGCTCAGGAAGTTGATTTTTTTGCTCTCGGAACCAATGATTTGATTCAATACATGCTGGCGGCAGATCGCAACAACCCGCTGGTAAACAAATATTATAACCCACTTCACCCCGCTATTTTACAGGCAATCAAATATGTAAATGATACCGCAACCAGGCTAGGCAAAGGTGTTTGTCTGTGCGGCGAAATGGCAGCAGACCCATTGTGTTTCGCTGTTTTACTCGGCATAGGCATCCGTGAATTTTCCATGGTTTCCCCTTTTATACCGCGCACTAAGGCTTTTCTTGCCGATCTATCCTGCACCCAGGCGACTCAAATTGCAGATGAAGTGCTGCAAATGGGCAACAGCAAAGAAATTCACAATCACCTCATCAACAAGATACAACAGCTACATCAAAAAAAATTAGGGGATTAAAACATGAAAACCATCATTGCATTACTGATTTCAGCTTTAATTTTACTATGCTTTTCCGGCAACAGTTTTGCTGCTGGCATCAACATCAAAGAGGGGATGTGGCAACTTGAAACTTCTATGACAATTCCCGGCATGCCGCATAAAATGCCTAGCACCACCTTCACACAATGCATAACCAAAGCAACGCTCATTCCACCAGTGAACAAAGAAGATGGCTGCCAAATTCAAGATCAGAGCATTAACGGCAACACCCTCACCTATACAATGGTATGCAGCCACGATGGTGATACAACCACTGGGCACGGCAGCTTCAATTACAGCTACGATAAAATGAGTGGGCAATTAGAAATCACCACAAACGGCATGCAATTCATCACCAGTTACCAAGGCAAATGGACAGGACCATGCCAGCAATAAGAAAATAACCAACCATCACAAGTAAGACCAGTTATGGCTGAAATTACAGTGAATTCATATCAACACTAAAGTCGAGCCACAAAGAATCACCAATAAAAGATAGACAAAACACATTAACCATGTTAGTATGCATAGTTTCTCGGTGTCCTTCGGTCGGCACCAGTTTAGTGTCCCCGGTTGTTTTAGTAATTTTTTACTCCTCCCCCTGACACCACCTATAAAGTGTTTCCAGTCTAGATCGTTCCTGTGTCAAAACACAGGATAGACAGGTTCCAATCTCGGAGTTTTATTTTTTATGTCGTTTAGCGAACTCGGTCTCATGACCGAATTGTGTCAAACTGTATCTGCTCAAGGCTACAGCAAACCAACCCCTATTCAATCAAAAGCAATTCCTATCGTCCTACAAGGGAACGATATTTTAGCCAGCGCCCAAACAGGCACCGGCAAAACCGCAGGTTTTACCCTTCCGCTGTTACAACGGTTGAGCGCTAAAACACCAATTCAATCAAAACGCCCTGTGCGGGCACTGGTGCTAACTCCAACCCGCGAACTAGCAGCCCAAATTGGTGAAAGTGTTACAACTTATGGTCAAAACCTCACCTTGCGCTCTGCAGTGATATTTGGTGGTGTTAAAATCAACCCACAGATAGCAACTTTACGTCGCGGTATCGATATCCTGGTCGCCACACCCGGACGATTACTGGATCACGTAGGTCAAAAGACCGTAGACCTGTCTCAAGTAGAAATTCTGGTACTTGACGAAGCTGACCGAATGCTAGATATGGGTTTCATCCATGATATTCGCAAAATCATGGCAATGCTACCAAAGAAACGGCAAAATCTGTTATTTTCAGCTACCTTTTCCGACGAGATCAAAAAACTGGCAGACGGATTACTCAACAGCCCCACGTTTATAGAAGTGGCGCGACGCAATACTACTGCCGAAGCAGTAGAGCATACAGTATATCACGTCGATAAAAAACGAAAGCGTGAACTCTTATCGTTCCTTATAGGTTCGTCAAACTGGCAACAGGTTTTAGTTTTCACCCGCACCAAACATGGTGCGAACCGCCTAGCACGCCAACTAGAACAAGACGGTATCAGCGCAACGGCCATTCATGGCAACAAAAGTCAAGGTGCCCGCACCAAAGCACTGGTCGATTTCAAGAAAGGGTCAGTACAGGTGCTAGTGGCCACTGACATAGCTGCCCGTGGTCTTGATATTGACAACCTGCCCCACGTTGTAAACTTTGAATTGCCTAACGTTCCGGAGGATTACGTTCACCGCATAGGCCGCACAGGCCGTGCTGGCAACAAAGGGATAGCAATTTCTCTAGTGTGTATCGACGAAAACAAACTTCTGCGCGACATTGAAAAACTTCTTAAACGCAAAATCACTGCCGCAAAAGTGGACGGATTTCACCCTGATCCAAGCATTGCAGCCGAACCAATCAAAAATGGTCGCAACTACGGTGGTACAGCGGCAAAAAACAAGCGACGGAACACAACCAGGGCGCATACTAAACGTTCACAACCAAACAACAACCAGCAACGACGCAGAGCTGAATGCTAACAGAGCACTCACTATTAAAAAGCCACCGCATATATGCGGTGGCTTTTTAATACTTTTGCACACTGACCTTAACTTTTTCAATCATACTACTTCAACGCCACGATCTTCTCCAGACTTGCCTGCAACACAGCTATTTTATCCTGAGCTGCGGCCAGCTTACCACGATCCTTCTCCAAAACTGCCGCCGGCGCGTTGGCAACAAACTTCTCGTTAGCAAGCTTTTTACTAAACATATCAACATCTTTTTGCACCTTGGCGATCTCTTTTATAAGGCGTTTCTCCTCCTCTTTCACATTAATAAGACCGGCCAGAGGCAACAGAATCTCAACATCGCCAGACACCTGTTTCGCCACCTGTTCAGGTTGCTCCAAACCGACACCACAATTCAATCGTTCTATACGAGCTAACGACTTAATATAGCCCTGCCCCACAGTCATAACACCACTGCTTGCCTCAGATTTGCAGTCAAGTAATGCAGTAATCTTTTTCGCTGGGGTGACATCCATCTCGCCACGAATATTACGGATAGAACGAATGACATCCATCACCTGTTCCATCTGGGTACTGGCAACAACATCCTGCACCAAACCTTCTCCCTGAGGGTAGTTAGCCAACATAATAGACGCCACCGGACGTTTGCCGGGTAAACTTTGCCAAATCTCCTCGGTTATAAAAGGGATCACCGGATGCAACAAACGTAGCAAGCGCTCCAGTACAGTATATACCACCGTCTGTGCTCCACGTTTAGCCTCGGCATCATCGCCATACAGCGCCCCCTTAATCAGCTCGATATACCAGTCACAAAACTCATGCCAGGTAAAAGCATACAGAGCGTTAGCAACTTCATTGTAGCGATATCCCTCCAGAGCGTTGTTGACTTCCCGCTCCACTTCGGTCAAGCGAGTAAGAATCCAGCGATCCGCCATGGACAGCTTAAACTCACTCCAGTTCAAATTGTCATCATTATCTCGCGGCTTAAACCCTTCAAGGTTCATCAGAGCAAAACGGCTGGCATTCCACAATTTATTGCAGAAATTACGATAGCCACCGATACGCTCTGTCGACAACTTCACATCGCGCCCCTGAGCAGCAAAAGCCGTCAAGGTAAAACGGAAAGCATCAGTGCCATATTCATCAATAACCGTAAGGGGGTCAATCACATTGCCCTTACTCTTACTCATCTTCTGCCCCTGCGCGTCACGCACCAAAGCATGGATATAAACATCCTTAAACGGCACCTCTCCCATAAACTTCAGCCCCATCATCATCATCCGCGCTACCCAGAAAAAAAGGATATCGAAACCGGTGATCAAACATGAAGTAGGATAAAACTTTTTCAACGCTGTGGTATTTTCAGGCCAGCCCATGGTTGAAAATGGCCATAAACCCGAAGAAAACCACGTATCGAGGACATCAGTCTCCTGATGAATATTAGTGCTACCACACTTAGCGCAACAGGTTGCATCATCACGCGACACGGTGATTTCGCCACAGTCATCACAGAACCACGCCGGGATACGGTGCCCCCACCAGATCTGACGGCTTATACACCAGTCCTGGATATTATACATCCACTCATAATAGGTTTTTTCCCACTGCTGTGGCACTATGCGAGTTTGCTTTGTTTCTACGGCCTTTATGGCCTCTTTAGCCAATGGTTGTACGTTCACATACCATTGCAAACTCATGTAGGGCTCTATAACCGTCTTACAGCGATAACACTCACCAACGGCATTGAGATGGTCTTCTGTTTTTTCCAGCAACCCTTTAGCATCAAGATCAGCAACGATTTTTTCACGAGCAGCATATCGATCCAGCCCCTGGTACTCGCCACCATTTTCATTTATAAAACCCGACTCATCAAGAATATTTACATTCTCCAGGTTATGCCGCTTGCCCATCTCAAAGTCATTAAAATCATGGGCAGGAGTAATTTTCACTGCACCACTACCAAACTCTTTATCAACATAATCATCGGCAATAATAGGGATCTCGCGCTCAGTTAATGGCAACAGCACCATTTTGCCCACCAAATCGGCGTAACGCTCATCTTCAGGGTGTACTGCAACGGCCGTATCGCCAAGCATGGTTTCCGGCCTAGTTGTGGCAACAACCAGCACCCGATCACTCCCTTTTACCGGATAACGCAAATGCCACAAACTACCTTTTTTATCATCATGCTCAACTTCAAGATCCGATAAGGCGGTATGGCAACGTGGGCACCAGTTTATCAGACGGTTATCTCGATAGATCAAACCATCCTCATATAACTTAACAAACACTTCTCGAACTGCTTTGCTCAATCCAGCGTCCATAGTAAAGCGCTCACGCTCCCAGTCACACGAGGCACCAAGGCGTTTAAGCTGATTGATTATCTGCCCACCAGATTCCTCGCGCCACTTCCACACCCGCTCAACAAATTTTTCACGACCAAGATCATGACGATCAGCATCCTCACTGGCCAACTGCTTTTCCACTACATTCTGTGTGGCAATACCAGCATGATCGGTACCCGGCATCCACAGAACCTCATGCCCAGTCATCCGTTTCCAACGTGCCAGAATATCCTGCAAAGTATTATTTAGAGCGTGTCCCATATGGAGCACACCAGTTACATTAGGAGGAGGAATTACAATTGAATATGGTGGTTTTTCCGAATATTCATCCGCATGAAAATAGCCATTTTGTTCCCAATTACGATACCATTTCGTTTCAAACTCTTCGGGTTTATAACCTTTTGCTAATTCTTCTGCCATGATGCTACCATTCCTTGACGCGATGAAATAATCCCACCGCTGTAATAAATAAAATTTGTTAATTGTGGATATAAATTTCACCGATTCAACAAAGCGCTGACCACGAAAAAAGGGGATTTTATCAATCCCCTTTTTATCCGTCAATATTATGACGAAAATTGCTAATTATTTTATTGTCAGATAACAATTCAAGCTTATCGCCTGGATCAACCATCCTCAGGCTTGAGTCTCGCTATCTCTTCACGCACCATACTCTCAGCAAGGTCGGGAACAACTTCCCACACCACCTGCTCAACCACCGGCACTGCCAACTTCTGTATAACCGCACCCGCAACCCTTTCCACAATTTCAGTCAATTGTTCATCACTAAGAAAGGCCACCCGCTTCTCCACTCGATCGGGCACCGCACCATAAGCTCCCTCTTCAGCAATATCACTTTCACGCAGATCAAGAACATCATCTGTTGAAGACGTTAACTCCTGCATTGGCTGGATGTTTGGTTGTGGTTGAGCTACCCGAAACTCTTCTAGAGGTGGCAAATCAACCACAGGTTCAGGGTCAACTTCTACTTCTGACTCGACATTAAAAGAGAACTCGGCAGCATGGACAGCTGACGATTCAGCTGGCGTTGACTGCACAACCGCTTGTGGTTGTGCCGCGGCAAAGGGATCCACACTACTATCAGTTGTGGTCTCCACTTCCCCTGAATCGAAATCAACCGTATGAAATTCTTCAGCAACCTCTGGTACTGAAGATTCCTCCGTCTCACTCGTCTGAACTGGAGTATCTTCCAACTCCATATCAAAACCAGCAAACGGTGCCATCTCCTCAAAATTTCCAGCATCTGCAGCAGCTGGTAAAACATCCGGCTCAATTGTAGCTGCGGTCGCTTGCTGTGATGCAACATCGAATGATTGCGGCTCAAAAGCAGGCTCACTAGAATCAACCGATGAAACAGACGTTACTGGCGGTTGAGCTGGTTGACCGGCAGTAACCTCTTCCAACGCCTGCAAAATATCCTGATCTGCCGGTGCCGTAGATGGCGTAGCTTGCCACGACTCAACTCGTGGAGACTGCGCCAAAAGTTCTTCAATTTTATCAACAAGAGCTTGAGAGCTGAAGGGTTTAACAATCCAATCGTTAGCACCCACAGCTTTGGCCTTGTCTTTATCAAATGGTTCAAAAGTTCCCGCCAACAGCAATACTGGAATATCTTTCAAATCAGGATCACTTCGAACTGCCGAGCAGACTTCATAACCATCTTTACCTGGCATGAAAACGTCTGCCAAGATCAGATCTGGAGTTTCATTGCTTGCCATCTGTAATGCTTCATTGCCATCACTGGCGATACGCAACACATAATCCTTGTCAGCAAGGGTTATTTCTATGACTTTTTGGATGGTTACACTGTCATCTGCCAGCAACAACCTTCTACTCATTCTTGCCTCCTCGGCCCTAACTATATGTAGAGAAATCAGTTCGGATGCAACTGATCAGCAAATTAATATCCAAAGTTCCCATAACAGGCTAAAATCACAAGCACTACAGTTCAGTATTTTCTCATTTATAACCACAAAAAGCTACCACACACATACAGGGAGTGTCAAGCAAGCGAGCCCATCCGCAAAGCTGACTTCATGTAGCTTCCGGGGTGGATCACAGGCAGTCCCAAATGCTACAAAATAGCCCACGGACTCGGCAAAAAAATATCTCTATATAATTTCATAGCATAACGGTCAGTCATGCTGGCGATGAAATCTGTTACCCACTTTTCAGGCAAATCATCGGGTAAACATAACGCCGAATAATCCTTTAGCCGTTCTGGCTTTTCAATAAAATAACTGTACAGTTCTGTCAATACTCGCCCGGCCTTGTCAAAATCATCCTGCACTTGTGGCACCCGATAAACATGCGCAAACAACCACGCACGCAATTGCGTTATCAACTCAAGCATAGGTGGCGATAGTGTTATTCTCAGCTTTGATCCCTGTTGCGATGCATCGATCATATCCCAGATCAAAGTATTAATACGCCTCGAATGACTACTGCCTATCTTTTCAAGAAATTCGATAGGGATATCTGTATCAGCAACAATACCGGAGCGTAATGCATCGTCAAGATCATGATTAACGTAAGCAATAATATCAGCGAAACGGACAATTTGCCCCTCTAGTGTCTGCGCCAATTCCACCCCTTCGCCACAAACAGGCCCACTGCCTTTAGAATGTCGCAAAATTCCATCACGCACCTCAGCCGTAAGATTCAAGCCACGACCATCTTTTTCCAACCTGTCCACCACGCGCAAACTTTGATCAACGTGGTGAAAACCATCACTACACAATTGGTTGAGCACCCGCTCACCTGCATGGCCAAAAGGGGTATGACCCAAATCATGACCCAAGGAGATAGCTTCGGTTAAATCTTCATTCAACAACAGCGCCCGCGCCACGCTGCGTGCAATCTGCGACACCTCTAGAGTGTGAGTCAAGCGGGTACGATAGTGATCTCCCTCAGGGGCAAGAAACACCTGCGTCTTATGTTTCAAGCGCCGAAAAGCCTTGCTGTGCAGAATACGATCGCGGTCGTGTTGAAAACAGCTCCGTAATGGACATTCCGGCTCGTAAACCAACCGCCCAGCACTAGCATCGCTGAAACACGCTTGACCACACAGAGTATCGTGCTCTCGACGTTCAATTATTTGACGCGCTAAACTATTCTTCAATGCCAGCACCATCAACAAAATAAGCAATTTCCTGTAATTGTTTTTCGCTGATCTGGATAAATCGCACCCCAGCGCCAGGCATCTTCATCGACTTGCCCCAATCACGGCACCAGACAACTTCAACCTTTATCGGAGTGTTGTCGGCAAAATCAACAAAACGTAACCACAGAGTTGTACCAACATCCAGAGAGTAGGAAAAATAAAGGAAACAACCACCCACAGAAAGGTCAACAGTTACCGTACGTTCGCTTGCGGAATCTGGCATCTGCTGATATACCGAGCATAGAACACTGCAATGAATCTCCCTGCGTTGATATAAACGTAACGCTTGAGGGGTAAATGAAGTGCAGTAACTATCAACAAACTGGGCAATAGATATTTTTTGTCCCACTCCAGCACCAGTCATCAACGTACGAATCTCGCCACTTTCCGGATCCCAACGCAAACGCAATGAAGGATACACCTCCATCAACTCCTTGATCACCGCACGATCTTCAGTTGAAGCCTTGATACTACTGACAATATCCACCAACAAGCCACTATAAGCTCTAGCTGAATGCAACTGATAAAGTTCCTTAAAATTTCGGACTATTACACATTCAGCATCCAATGAGGCTATAGCATCAAGGTAAACTGGTTCCGCAGCGCTTTCCTGCACGTATAGAATTAGATTGATCAACGACGACGACACCCCATATAAAAAAACAAGATAAACACTTAATAATAATTACTACATTCTTGCAACATTTTATATTATAGTTGTAATCCAATGCTAGTGTAAATGCTCTAGTTTAATTAGTTAAAAGTACTCAAAGCACCTATGGTCGGCAACAGCACATTTGGCAGGCACATAACAGCGCCAAGAAAGGCCGTTTCGTGGTAAAAGATTTGAATTGCAGAACCGCTGACAAAAAACCATCACCTCAACAGCGCTGTTCCAATTGCTCCGATTTAGAAAAAAACAATAAAGAGCTGGAAGAGTTCATCGGTCGCATAAGTTCACAACTGTTAGCCGCCGAGATGGCTGACATGGAGCTTGAACAAATTTTTTCCGCCTGTGCCGACCCCATGATTGTTATCCGCGTCGACGGAATAATTGTCCGCGCCAACAAACAAATGCTAGCACTACGGTGAAAAGTTAAGTTTCATCTTGACCACTAGTCGCCTCATCACCCTGGATGGCACACCAGGAACGTTAGTACAATATAAAGATATAACCGAACGTAAGCAGGCAGAGAAAGCTCTTGAAGCAGCCCATGCTGCACTAAAAAAGGTTGCCGAGATTGACGGGCTCACCCAAATTGCCAACCGGCGTACATTTGATGAAACTTTAATTAAATACTGGCAACAACTGCTGGAAGCACAGCAACCACTGTCAGCAATTCTGTGTGACATCGACTTCTTTAAAAAGTATAACGACACCTACGGACATCAACAAGGCGATAGCTGCTTAATAAGTGTCGCACAGGCTTTGGCTTCCACCATCAATGCAAACTCCGGCCTAACAGCTCGCTACGGCGGGGAAGAATTCATTTTTCTACTTCCAAACGTCGGCCAGGATCAAGCTGTTGCAATTGCCGAGCAAGCACGCCAAAATATCGAGCAACTAGATATAGGACATTCGGCATCAACGATAGCCAATCATGTCACTTTAAGTCTGGGGGTTGCCAGCATTATCCCCAATGTCAACTCCACATCCAAAGAATTAATCGAAGCAGCAGATAAAGCTCTGTATTTATCTAAAGGGCATGGACGCAACATGGTCAGCCATATCGACGGAAATAAAAACAACTGAATTCACATTTTTTCGGGGCAACTATGGTTAAAACAATGACAATCGTTTACTTGTTAATGATTATTTTATCAGCGCCAACAACCTTGCTGGCAGAAAATAAAGTTTTTGAGCGTCAGGTTGACCAACCTTTTGCCGGCAATCAATCACCTCAGGATGCTTATGTGGCAGCCGTAGCCCGAGCTAAAAGTGAAGTTCTCGACATGGCTGGCACCTATATTGAGAGTTTGAGCGTTGTAAAAAACTCTGTGCTCACCCAAGATGAAGCGGTGGCACTAGCCGCCGGAATTCTCAAAACTGAGGTTATCGAAAGAAAAAATTACGCAACCTCGAAAACATTTGGTTTAATTCTACGCACAAAAATTGAGGTCGATACCAGCATACTACAACAACGTGTAGCAAAATTGATCAATGACCGTACACTGTTACGCAAATACAACGAGCTACAACAACGGGAACGAGAATTGCTGGCCCGCATCAACAAACTGGAACAACAGAACCACGCACAAACTGGAGCATTGTCCCAAAGACAGGCAGGCATACAATTCGCCCAACTCAGTGCCGCCCTCACTGCCTCGCAGTGGCACAAAAAAGCTATAGAACTGTGGAGCAACGGAAGTTACTCGGATCCAAATAAGGCAATCGAGTTTATAAATCAGGCTCTGGCATTAGACCCTGACAATAACACCCTGTACAACGCTCGGGCAGTCGCCAAGCTCAATTTAAATCAATACGATGCTGCTATAAAAGATTTATCTCACGCATTAACTATTGCCCCAAACTATGCCGATGCACACAACAATTTGGGCAGCCTCTATTTTAAGCGCCACAAATATCAGCAGGCAATAACTGAGTACTCTAAAGCTATTAACCAGCAACCAGATTTTGTCGAAGCGATAATAAACCGCGCCATGGCGGCACGTAAACTTTTACATTACGAAGCAGCCTTGAAAGATTTTCGGCGTGCAGCGACATTAACACCTAAAACCGCGCAGACAACACAGCATGCCGGTTCACGGGTACATCTAGACGACATCGCCCAACTATGCTCCAAAGCCCAGACAGCGTGCGATATGGGTTTATGTCGTGCGTTAAACTTCCTCAATCAACGCGGTTTCTGTCAACAACAGAATACATCTGCCACAGCTACCACATCAGCATCCCATTAAGGAGTTATTATATGTTATCCACCAAGCAATCTATCACGGTACTCATATGTTATCTCCTGTTGAGTGCGGCAACAGTGATATCCCCAACCCCAGCATATGCGCATGGCCAGGGCGACGATACGTCAACCACGCCCATCTTAAACAATGGTCACAAGTGGCGAATTGGCTACCTGCAGGGGGGAGATTACGCCTCCTACCAAAAATCGTTAATAGCAATCATCACCGGCTTGAATAAGTTAGGCTGGATGGAGAAAACCACCATCCCCCCCTTACCAGACAAAAAAGATAGCCACACCTTGTGGCACTGGTTGGCAACCGTAGCTAAAAGTGATTATCTGGAATTTGTAGACGATGCCTGGTACGACTGTCAATGGGACAAAAAAAAGCGCACTGAAGTTCGAAAGCGAATATTGACTCGCCTGAATGATAAAAAAGATATCGACCTCATGTTAGCTCTTGGCACTTGGGCTGGACAAGATCTAGCCAACAACGATCATCACATACCAACTCTGGTGGCTTCAACAACTGACCCGCTGGCTGCTGGAATTATTAAGTCTGTTGAGGATTCAGGCCTTGACCATATCCACGCCAAGGTTGATCCACAACGCCACAAACGGCAAGTTCGCTTATTCAATGATATTTTCAACTTCATCACCCTTGGGGTAGTGTATGAAAACAGCCCTGAGGGACGTAGTTTTGCGGCAATCAACAGCGTAGAAGATGTCGCCAAAAAAATGGGGTTTAAGATCGAAGCGTGCTATGCACGATTCAACGATGTCAACCAACAACAGGCCGAAAAAAATGTCGTGCGCTGTTACAATGACTTGGCCAACAAAGTTGATGCCATATATATCACCCGTCATCCAGGAGTGACCTTAGCCAACCTGCCAAACATTCTAGCTCCGCTTACTGCAGCAAAAAAACCAACTTTTTCACAAGGGTTATCTGACAAAGTCGCTCACGGAGTTTTGATGAGCATATCTTTGGCTGACTTCAGTTATATTGGCAACTTCTACGCCCAAACAATAGCCAAAATATTTAACGGCGCGAAACCACGCCAATTAACACAAAAATTCCAGAATCCACCTAAAATTGCCCTCAACTTAAAAACCGCACAACAGATAGGCTATGACCCATCTGTCGATATCCTTGGTGCTGCCGACGAAATATACACTGAAATAAAAAAAGATGGGCCTTGATCCCATGCTACGCCAACTTTTTTCCGCAGCCGATATACCAACAGGTCGAGCAATACTGGTACACGCCAGGCTGCGTGGGCTCCATAAGCATTACGGCGCAGCCTATCAACAGCTCAGCCAGCAACTATTACACCAGCTACTCAGTTACAATCCACAACTGCTGCTGATCCCCTGTTATACAATCTACAGTTTTCTTTCAGGAGGTGTTTTTCAACGCGAACTGAGCCACTCAGAGGTAGGTCGTTTTTCTGAAGAGTTACGCATAATGAAATTTTCACGCACCAGTGATCCCATGTACAGCGTGCTGGATATTCTTAATCGACTCCCCGCAGGGTTACGTTACGATGCCACCTTTGGCACAAAAAGCGTATGCGACCATCTGTACCGTAATAACGCCATCATAATCAATATAGATATGCCCGGTTTCTATGCCACACCCATTCACCAATTAGAGCTTAACGCAAATATCAACTACCGCCACATCCATAGAGTAAACGGGCACATACAATGTGGATCTGGAAACTGGCAGCCCATAACATATCAAGCTTATCTGCGCAATATTGCCAACAATGGCGCAGTATATCCGCCCTATAATCAACAGCGACGACAAAAATATCTAATCGAGAAAGGGGTAATTCACGCTACAGAACACAACGGCATCACTCTACAATGGGCAGAGTTAAATAAATTTCAGAATGCCATCACGGACGCGTTAAATAACAATATCAATTTTTTGATTGATCAAACGGGGTCACCGCGACAATAGTTTCTCCTCGAAACCAGCGCATCAACAACATAGTTAACAACAAATAGCCACCGCCGAGAACACCCAGAGCTGTATCGAAGGGGCAAAAACCCAGCAGCAACGCCAGCAACAAAGGACCAACAGCCTGGCCCAGTTTGTCAACACTACGGTAAACCCCCATCACTCTGGTTGTACCTAACCGTTGGGTAATGGGCAACCCAACAGTCAACACATTGCGTGATGCGGCACTGATACTGACCGATAATCCCAGCAAAGTAATTGCCAGCGGCACTACCCAAAAGGAATCACTCAACCAGAAGGTTAACAAGCTTAGGCTCCCCAACACTCCACCAGCGATCACCAACGGGCGCTTATCTTCCAGCCTGTCGGCAAAACGGCTAACCTGTGGTGCAATAAAAATCATACACAGGCCAAACAGCATCATCACCCGACCAATGGTAGACTGACTAGCACCAAGCTGATTAAGATACAGCGGCGTCGCATAATAGAGTAAAGCCACCATCGCTATAGAATACGGGAACAAGCTACAACCAAATAAAAGTAATGCCTGGCGATCAAAGAACAGGCTGCGCAAACATCTTCTCTCAGGGGCAGAACAAAACGTAGCCACGGGAGCACCGAAGTTGTGTCGCATAAAAATCAACACAAACACCAACGCCAACACAATCAAACCCGCAGCAACAAGGAAAACCCCACGATAACCAAATTGCTGTGCCAACATGGCTCCCACAGCATTACCGCAGATAATACCGGAAAAAATGCCCGCCACCACATTGGAGATGCCACGCGTACGATGACTGGGTTTGGCATTCAGCAGCACAAAACCCTGCGCTGCCATCCACACCATTCCGTAGCCCATTCCCATAAGAGTACGAGCGGCAAAAAACTGCGCCTGCCCTTCGGCCAAGCCGGACAGCAGCGAACCAGCAACACAGATAACACTGCCAGTGATAAAAGGCTGGTGCCACCCCTTGCGATCAATCCACCACCCCACCGGGATCAAAACAAAGGTCCCCCCCAACATCTCCATAGTCAGAGGCAAACCCAACAACAGCTCACGAGACAATCCCCATAGGGGACGATATAGTTGCTCCATATACAACGGGACAAAGGAGTAACACAGCGAAGCGGCATAAATAAAAATAAATGTCGCCGGTCGAATCATCACCTCGCCAACATCCAACTTAGTACTGTCGTCCTTACTGTTTACCAAAGGTGCCAACAGTGTGGCAAATAAAACAACCATCAATTCCATAATGAACAGAAACGACAAGGCCACAAGAGTTAACGCATCCAGAGCTATCTCTTTAGTTTTTCGGTGTAATACCCCCTCATCAAGGGATATCCTGATAGTACCCACCGCCACCCCATGTTGCAGCAAAGGAATATTCTTTACCAATGACGGTGCAACCACATCGGTACTACCAGCACGGTAAAGAGTAGTCCTTGAGCTATCTATAATTTCTATAGTGCTAATTTCTGGGACACGTTTAACTGTTTGCGCCATCCGCTCGTCTATTTTATACAGAGCCTTCAACGACACCCCACGGTCGAGAAAAAAATCGATGTCGTGTTTAAGGACAGCTGCCATGGTGACCGCTTTATCTATAGATATGGCAACATAATGCTTTTGAAACAAACCGATATTGTAAACGCTATATCCAAGCTGGGCCCCGCCAAGGATAACAAACAAAAACAAATATATTATACGCCGTCTCTGTAAGCGCTTGTTGTTGAAAATAAAATAGAAACTACTAGCAAGTAATAACGCAGCAATCAGAGTAATTATCCCTAAAGCTACTACGCTGGCATAAACAAGCTCGTTTTGTTTAGCGCCTACCCTATCATCGCTAAAGCTCAGGCATAAATAGCCCTGCACCACGTCCGCTCTACCACATAACGAAAACAACAGATAATTATTGTTGTCACGAATCACATGATAACTACTAAGCTCTCGAAGAAACTTTTTTGCCCTATTGTTCTCTTTAGCAGAGGCCACAATTGTAGCTAAATCGT
Organism: Desulfobacteraceae bacterium 4572_35.1; assembly: GCA_002084705.1. Classification (GTDB taxonomy): domain Bacteria; phylum Desulfobacterota; class Desulfuromonadia; order Desulfuromonadales; family Desulfuromonadaceae; genus Desulfuromonas. The sequence continues at coordinate 5,435 of NBLX01000050.1, read as the reverse complement.
TATTTTCAGGCAGAGATATATCGTTTTGAGTATAAACAACACTGAAATCAGAAGTCATTATAGCTAAATTAGTGATAGTAGGATTTAGTTGTTGTCCCTGCTGCAACAGTTTATCCATGCCGATAAAATTATCCAGCGGCTTACCTAAACGCAACGCACGCTCAATTTTTCCGGCAAGCTCTGAGCCGATAGCATCACAACCAGAAACAACACCATTCATATGCAACTTCTTAAATGATGCTAAGCTCAACCCACCACCAATAACCTGAGCAACAAGCAACAACACCAACAAGACAATCAATGTCAGCACCGGTTGTAAATGTAACTTTTGTTTATACTTCACCACCACCTTGCCGCCCTCCGCAGACAATCGTCATTGCCCACTCAGTTCAAACTATTTGTTTACAGGATAACATTTTTTACCACTGTTTTTCTCATAGCAATGATCAATGGAACAACACAAGCAAAAACAACAACCCCCGCTAGGCTTAATACCTGACGGGGGCTGGATGCTGCACGATATATAGCAGTCACGATTGTCGCATTTAATCAATTGAAAAAACGAGACGGAACAAGCTTTTTAAACCCGTTACATTAACTACAAAGATTCCTCAAGAGATTCCTTAAGTTTCTCGAGAGCTCGTTTTTCTAACTGGCGCACCCGCTCTTTGCTGACATTATATTTCTCAGCTAATTCCTGCAGGGTGGTTTTATTTTCAGCCAAAAGACGGCTGTTAATTATATCCTGTTCGCGTTGATTAAGTTTGGATATTGCCTGTTGAACCAAATTTTGTTGACTGCGCTGCGCTTCAAACTCAATTAATTGCTGTTCCTGATTTATCCGCTCATCTGCCAAATTATCGAGATAGCTAATATCGCTATCGGCGGCAAGTTGCACATCAAGTGAACTATCGCGTCCATGCAGGCGAACACTCATCTCCTCCACCGCCTGACAGCTAACATCCAGATCCCGCGCAATAGCGCAGTTGTCATCTGATCCCGTAAGTTGACGAATTGCCTCACGCGTCTGACGCAATTTAAAAAAAAGTTTTTTTTGTGCCTGGGTGGTTCCAATTTTTACCAGTGACCAACTGTTTATAATATAGTTATGGATATAAGCTCGTATCCACCACACAGCATAGCTGATCAAGCGGATATTTCGTGCCGGATCAAACTTCTTAATGGCCAGCATTAACCCGATATTACCTTCCTGAATCAGATCAATTAACTTCAAACCATAGCCGCGGTATTCGTTGGCAATTTTTACGACAAAGCGTAAATTGGCACAAGTGAGGCGATGAGCCGCATCAAGATCGTTGTCTCTCTTGTAGCGCTTCGCCAACTCAATTTCAGTTTCACGATCAAGGGGCTCAAACTGGCTGATCGTTGTCATGTACTGCTCAAAATTTTGACCCTAAAATTAGCACTCTCACTACTAGACTGCTAATTTTAGGGTCAACTACATGATTTGTCAAGTTTTTTTGTTTACTAGGATTTAAATTTGCAGGTAAACTACTTAGAAGTTTTACGGCAGGGTATTCTCATATTGATCACCTGCCCACGGCGGGTAACCAAAACATTCTTCTGCTCAATCGTTGGTTGAAAATCACCAGATCCTACGCAACTGATTTTGTAGCGCGCATTATAATCCAAAGCAGGGATAAAAGCAGGAAGAGAGTACTCAATATCATCAACAGTACAGCGGACTTCATCTTTTAACTCATAATCGGAACCATCCCATGACTTATTATCATTCCCGTCATAAAAAGCCTCAACAACCAAAGTTCCCCGTGTAGTAGAGATCTGTGGAGACTTATCGAGGATTATATTCAAGATGTTGCCCTTTTTCTCTCTTAATTCCTTGTGTCGCTGTTCAAGAGAAGTTGAGGTCGTCGCTTTTTTTTCAGTTTTACCATCTGTTGCAGCAAAAACTGCCCCTGGCACAAGAATGATAAAAACGAAAATTATTAATAACGTGATTTTATTTTTCATACAGATATAAATTACATGAAGATGAATTGGTGTCAAGAGATGATTGTAGACCAACGGCAGGGACATTACTTGCAACATTAAAAATTTGTAGTTCTGGGAAACTAATGCTGTGTGCGGGAAATATCTTGAATTTAAAACTGACGATAAGGTAGTTTTTAAGGTTGATCATGGATGGGGATAGAGTACTCGTTATAAAATCTTAAGAGAAACAAGTTAATGGAAAATTCGCCTGTAGGCAAAACGGCTAAAGTGTTGCTCGTAGATGACGAATCTATGCGACAACTTACTTGACATCTACCGCTTCCAATTTTGTAAATTCTTGGGTGTTATGTTGTTGTCGCTGGCTATTTCTGCTAGTGTTTTCTCGTTTTTCAACACTTCCAGTACCAGTTTGCTTTTCAAATGCTGCGCTATAATTCGTTCTTTTTTGCTCATTTTATCCCTCCAAGGTTTTGGACGATATTAACCTATTTTTGAAATGAGGTGTCGTTGTTTTGTTGTCTGAATTGTCTGGGGTATTATATTCGCTGTGCATGCCATAGTTTGAACCTCCTTTGTTATGATTTAAGTCAGCATAACAGTGCGGCACGACAACTTGAGTCGCATAGGTGTGGGTTGATGGAATATAGGTCAAATAGCAACTATTACAAATAATTTACTATGCTTGGATTCAATGTGATATTTTCATTTTCGGGGCGCTATAAATTCCATAAAATTGATTATCTATCGTGTAAGCATAGGAAGAGGAAATCAAACAATGGACAGCTTTTTCACAAGAATACAAAACAAATTTGATGCCTCATACGGCGGAAGATATATAGAAACCATCTTGAAAGAAATTTCTATAGAAGATGAACGTATTTCTAAATTTTTAAGTAAAACGAAAGAGAGATGCCGAATAACAACAGAACATAGATTTTTCGTTAATGGAAAAGAAAGAATTGCAGATATTGCAATTGAATCTGTTGAATCAAATGAAATCGCTGGTCTAGTAGAAATAAAATACGATGACCACTTAAATGAAAAGAATCACGCACAACTCGCTGATTATATAGATTATTGCAGAGCAAAGTCACTTTCTTTTATATACTTGACGCAATACTACCCACCTAAACAAGACATAGATTTAGTTAAAGAATCAGGATTTAGTCATATATTGTTTTCTCAGCTAGCTTTAGAGCTTAATAAAAAAAATACAAACCAAGTTACACAATTATTTATTAGCTATCTTGAAGATAGGGGACTAATCATGAAAAATATAAAAACCGAGTCAATTTATAAATTATTAGTTCGATTATTTACCCCAATATCAAATCAAGGGAAAATTCAAAACAATAAAGCAATGATTGATGAAATTCCGAGTGCTTTGCAGGCCTTGATGAACAATATGTCTATTTTATCAATTGAAATTTCTAGGTATGTTGATGTAAAAAGAATCCCCGTCATAGATTTTCGTTTTTGGCCTTCCTTTAAATTCACAAAAAAAGATTTACGTGAACTTTTAGACGATGAGGATCATTCAGGGTATCTAGGTATGGAAAAAAATGGTGGCGAAATGTGTATATTTGCACAATCAGTCATTATTGACACAAATGATAATAAAGATGATTATCTGTATATAAGATATGGTTACAGCTTTTGAAATGAGGTGTCGTTGTTTTGTTGTCTGAATTGTCTGGGGTATTATACTATCACCCATCCCCATATATCCCAACCATATTCTGACAAGTCTCCTGCATATTTCGCCGCAACTCCTGCGGTTTCAATACCTCCACTTGGTCGCCAAACGCCAACAACCACCAGCGTAATTGAGCGGTATCCTCAACATCGGCAGTTAGCATAATCTGCCCCTCCGGCTGAGGTTTTAATTGTTGGGTTTGATTAAGCGGTGATTCTGCCAGGTGCTTTGCGACATAAGAATCAAACAGACATTCCAGCTTAATGGTGCCTTCACTTTGCGGAAAATCGAAATTGCCCTTAGCGATATATGCTTTTAATTTAAAATCTGCCGGTAATGTTGCCGGTTCATCCAGCCTAAATGGAGATCGATCATTTTAAATGCCAGTGCCGCATGGGGATCCATCCCCGGAATATCAAACACAGCGGCATCTTCTGCCCATTTCCATCCTGAAATGCGTTCATCATCACTGACCAGCGGAAACTGACGCGATAATTCCTTCAGATCACGTTGAATGGTGCGTAAAGAAACATCCAACCCCATCTCGCCCAATGCCTGCTGAAAATATTTTGTCCCCTTACGCCCACGGTGGGGCATCCGGTTTAACAACAACCATTGCCGTTTTAATGTCTCATAACTTTTACTGCTGCCCACAATAAATACCTCCTGAACTTGAATATAGGATATCGACATCTAGCGTCAATTTGCGTCGCATAGATGAAAGTATAAGCGTAAATGCCGATTAAAGGTAAACTTATCCCCACCTCGTCTACATACCACATTTAATTAAACACCCAACATCCGAGAGCCTCATTCTGTCGCATAACTCGTGTATATTATCAGGACATAGAATAATACCAAGGAGGAACAATATGCTTGATACTTATGAGAAAGCGATGCTGCGCAGTTATCTACGCAATGTATTATTTGACCAGAGAACTACCCAAAAAATGTCTGCGGCGATTTGTGGCTGGCTGGAAGATAATCTCGAAATAGTTATTGATAGCGAAATAGAAGAAACCACCTGGGATATCCTTGAAGGATACAATAGAAGCATCCGGGAGCATTGCGATATTAAAGCACGACAGAAAGTGTTCCTCTCTGAAATGGGGCGACTGTTGTCATTAGAGGATACTGCATCTGAAACTGCGGTGTTGAGCCAGTTAGAACAGAACATATCCACTTTAGCTGATATGTTGAAATTTGATGAGATTGATAAAGCTATTTTTGCTGTGATTGCCCGCTATAAGTCCTACGATAAGTATGAAGGGTTATTAAATGATTTGGGCAGGGCGGGCAGTACTCAAGGGCTAAATATTTCACTGTTGACTCAACTCGACATCCAGTTGGTAACCAAGAGATTGGGGATTGGCAGTCGCTTGATAGTTTCAGGAGTGGTGGAAATATGTTCACGCGCCTACCATGGGACAGACTTAGATGATCGCTTTGAAATACCAGATAACATAACCAGTGCGTTAATTGAAACCATGGATAGTAACGATGATATTCGCACTCACATTCTTGGCACACCGGTAAATGCAGAACTTGAATGGGAAGATTTTGCCCATCTGGGGGAAATTCGTGATCGCCTGGCTGGGTTTCTTGGCAAAGCGTTACAACAGAACGCAAACGGCATCAATATTTTACTGTATGGGATACCTGGAACCGGCAAGACGGAGTTCTGCAAAACCTTGGCAAAACAGATCAATTGCAACTTGTATTCTGTTGGTGAAACAGATGACGACGGAGATGCTCCAAGTAAAAA
>NBLX01000160.1 GCA_002084705.1 Desulfobacteraceae bacterium 4572_35.1 | reverse complement strand
AGATAGCCGCCAATCAGGACAAAGATCACCACATGCAACACTAGTGACATCAGCAACATGCGCCCAATACCATGATTGCCACCAGCGACATTATTAGTGACTTGCGGTTGCAATTTCTTTTTAATTTTATTATCTCGACTTGGTTGCACCATAAGTTACCTTTTGCATCTACCGCTGCGGCTCAAGTGCTACCATCCCCAACCGCGTAACTCCGGCACGACGAATAGCAGCTAAAACGCGAACAACCCGCTCATAGGTAACAACTTTATCAGCTTCGAGATATACCTGTTTACCACTTTGCTGTTGCATTATCTGCTGCAACACCGCTACCAACTTATCGGTATCGGCAACCCGCTCTTTGCCAACGGCAATGCGTCCTCTACTATCAATACTGACGATCAGGGATTCTTGCGCAGCATCCAGGTTTGGAGCCTGACTAACCTCCGGCAAGTTGACATCGACCCCTTTTTCCATCATCGGTGCGGTAACCATAAAAATAATCAGCAACACCAGCATAACATCAACAAAAGGGGTAACATTAATTTGCGACAGTGAACTGCGGCGTTGTTTGGGAGCAACTTCCATTAGTCCCTCCGTATCACATATTCAATAATATTCAGAAATTCCTGACTGAAATTATCCATTTCGCCTATCAGGATATTTACTTTATTCAAAAAATGATTATATGCCACCACCGCGGGGATAGCCGCCATAAGTCCAATGGCAGTAGCGATCAGGGCTTCGGAAATACCTGGGGCAACAACCGCTAGTGATGCACTGCCCATCTTACCTATACCGTGAAAGGAGTTCATTATCCCCCACACGGTACCAAACAACCCAATAAATGGTGCGGTAGAACCGGTAGTTGCCAAAAATGTCAGATATTTCTCTAAACGATAGGTTTCCTGCGTACTGGCACGGCGCAGAGCCCGGGCAACATTATCTGCACCGCTGAGCCCAGAAGTAAAACTTTGTGCTTCACCGCCCTGCTTCATTCGCTGCACTTTCATCAGCTCCTGATAACCCTCGCGAAACAGAGTTGTCAATGGAGAATTGCTGTACAATTTAAGATCCTGCGCTACGGCTTCAAGTCTTTTTTTATTCCAAAAAGCTTCAAGAAAACCATCAGAATCTTTCATGGCTCGTTTTATTATTCGCATTTTGTAAAAAATAATGGTCCATGAAACTACCGAAAAGTAGACAAGGATTAATAGCACAAGTTTGACAACTGGTCCGGCATTCCAAATAAGCTCTAACACAGTATTCTCTCCTGTCGGGGATGTTTATATTTTTGTTGAGGTTGTATTGATACTTACACAGCCCAAGATACTTCATCGGCTACTGGGACAGTTACCTTAATTGATTTCAGACTTAGTATCACTATTGCGTAAAAGCTTTATTCTTTAATAACGTCATCCTCGCGAATGCGGGGATCCAGAATCTTTGCCAAATAGCGTAAACCACTAGATTTCGCCGACGCGGAAATGACGACCTTATTTATTACTAGCAGCCTGCCTTAAGCACCGCATAGCATATTTGGCGCTCCGGCAACCAGCCAATTGCCCACTGCGCTGCACCAGTTGATACAAATCGACCTTGGTATCAATATCGTGCCATTGATGTAACTGGCGATAGCTGTAACCAGCTTGCTGTGCCTGTTGTTGCGTCTGCTGTAAAACCTGATCACTGCTCCAGCTGATATTCTGACACAATGGCGCACTGTCAACCCGCACTCCGAGGAGCACATAGCCACCGTCACTGGCAGGGATTGTTACCACGTCAGTGCTGTTTAACTTATCAAATGCCTCTATTATCCATTCAGTAGGTAAATCGGGACTATCGCTGCCGACCACACAAACCCGCTGCCAACCAACATCCAGCTGTTTATTCAGTATCTGTTGTAGGCGTTGACCAAGATTGCCCACCCCTTGACGGATCAGCTCAATCCCGGGAAAACAATGACTAAAATAATCACGCTCACCGCTATAACAGACACAGGTTTCATAACATGCCGACTGACTAAAACGCCGAACAGTATCGGCAAGGCTAAAAGCGTAAAATATTGTTGCCCGCGGTGCGCCAAAGCACGGAATTAAACGTGTTTTCACCTGACCTTTGACTGGTTGTTTGGCAAACACAATCAGGAGGTTTTTAGTCTCCATACCACCAAACCCACTGTTTTCTGTAGACAACTTACAGTTATTAACAAAGTTATCCACAGACATTGCCTTTATCGGGTAAATTCTAGAGTTGCATAAGCCGAATGGTTATGAATAGATTCAAAATTTTCACATTCGACACAAAACCAGTCGATGGATGGCAATTGCTTCAATTTTTCGGTAACGGAGCGCACAATATCTTCGACAAACATCGGATTTTCGTACGCCTGTTCCGTTACTGCTTTTTCGTCTTCCCGTTTCAACAACGAATACACTGGTGCACTGCCACAGCCCTCAATCAGGCTAATCAAATCTTCAATCCACACCATCTCATTGGTGCGCACTGCCACCGTGACAGAGCTACGCTGATTGTGTGCACCGTAACGACTGATTTCGCGCGAACATGGGCACAGTGAAGTTACCGGCACCTTTAGTTCCACTAAAACGACAGGCATACTCCATCAGTCCGCTTGCTCCAGATACCGGAGCGTATTTTTTAATAAAATAGGGAAACTGTAATTCGATATGGGCGCAATCAGATTCGAGGCGGCGTTTCATCTCGGTCAAAATACCAACCATCTCATCGCGGGTAAAATCTTCGCTACGAAAATCTTTGAGTATCTCCAGAAAACGACTCATATGGGTTCCCTTAAACTGATGGGGCAATTCCACATACATATTGATACTGGCGATGGTGTTCTGAATGATATTGTTTTTGTCCTGAATAATAATTGGACAGCTGATATCTTTAATACCTACTTTATCGATGGCAATTTTTCTGGTATCCGCAGATTGCTGCATATCCGGCATAGCTGGCGCGACAGAAGAAACCATTATTTACCCCCAACATAGGCGACAGGATCACGCTGACCTGCTTCGGCAAATCCCTTCAAGCGCAGGATACAGGAATCGCAGTGTCCGCACGCCCGTCCAGTCGCATCGGGGTCGTAACATGAGTGGGTAAGACCATAATCCACCCCGAGTTCGAGACCGGTGGCGATAATTTGAGCTTTGGTCAATTGTAGCAGTGGGGTATGAATACGAATCAGCTCTTTGCCATCAACGGCGGCTTTAGTTGCCAGGTTAGCCATTTGCTCAAAGGCACTGATAAATTCTGGACGACAATCTGGATAACCGGAATAATCGAGGGCGTTAACACCGATGTAAATATCAAATACATTCAGCACTTCTGCCCACGCCAAAGCATAGGACAGAAAAATAGTATTGCGTGCCGGCACATATGTAACCGGAATCTGTTCATCTTCAAGGCGATCTTTGGGCACCTCGATATCGGCAGTCAACGCACTTCCGCCGATCTGTTTTAAATCTATATCAACAATAATATGTTTTGCGGCACCAACCAACTGTGCGTATTTTTGCGCTTTTTCCAACTCAACACTATGCCTTTGTCCATAGCTAAAACTCAATGCGATAGGGGTAAACCCATCCTGTTTTGCTATTGCCATGCAGGTGGTTGAATCTAATCCGCTGCTGTACAATACAATCGCTTTTTCGGCCATATTTTTCTTTCGTGTTTTATTTTCAGTTAAACTGCTAATTGCACAGATTACACAATCGTCAATCAAAATGGAAGATGCTCACAGCATATAAGTGCTACAAATGTCTTTATACATAGAAAAAGGTCTGTTGCATCAGCAACAGACCTCGTTTATCCTTAACTCTTCACCGTTTAAAGTGTCGTAAAAATTATTCGTTAGTAATGCTTTGTATAAGAACCTGCCCACCGTATGCGGCATTTTTTTGCACTAAGATATTAGCTTTTTCTCCATCACGAGCTTTAAACGCTTCAATAATTTTTTCGTGTTCCTGCACCGAGATCTCCATCCGCCCAGGTAATGATAATGATGCAATACGCAGTCTATCAAATTTTTTCAACATCTGTTGAATCAATTCCAGCAATTTATTATTGCCCGCCGCTTTAATAAATAGTTCGTGAAAACTATTATGTACACGAAAAAACGATTTCACATCACCGGCTTCTGCCAATTTCCCCAGTCGTTCATTAATAGTGACCAAGCGATCAATATCTTTATCGGCCAATTTATCAGCGGCTAAACTGGCTGCATATCCTTCAAGAATACTCTTGATAGCATAAAACTCCGACACATCACGTTCTGATAGTGCAGTAACAACTGCACCTTTTCGCGGCACTACTGTTAAGTAGCCTTCCGATTCTAACTGTCGAAATGCCTCACGGATGGGAGTACGACTAATACCATAGCGTTCAGCAAGATCAGGCTCTGATACTCGTTCACCGGCTTTCAAAGTACCTTTCAGAATTGAGTCTCTGATATTTTCCAGAATTTTTTCCCGCAGAGTTTGATGCCTCTCAATATGCTTTTTATTCATCTGTGCCTCAAATGTATATACTTAATTTTCAACAAATGCGTATCGAACTTCTACCTAAACAAAAGTAATTATTACTTTAACCTCAACACGTTATCACCACTATATATGTATACAGTATACATAACAACAACTGATTGGTGATAAGGTTGCTTTTTTCGAATACTTATTCTTGTCAATAACCCAATAGATAGTTATTGTTGGGATACGGAGGGGATATGAATCCTATACGCAACATAATCTTATCACTGCTATCTCTTACAGTTATCATAATCATTGGTACCATTGGTTATAGTCAATTAGAAAATTGGTCATACTTAGAATCTATGTACATGACCGTTATCACCTTGAGTACTGTCGGATTTCGTGAAGTACATCGTTTGTCTCCTCAAGGACAAATCTTTACTATTTGTATCATCATCAGCGGTACTATTTTAGTTGCCTACACTGTTGGCAGCTTGATCCAAATGATGATTGAGGGACAGTTCATCCGCATCATAGGGAGAAAGAAATTGCTACAACAGGTTGCTAAACTTGAAAACCATTATATTGTTTGTGGTTATGGACGAATCGGCAATTTTATTTGCCATGAGTTTCAGGCAAAACCGGTTCCATTTGTTGTTGTTGAAAACGACCCTGAACAATGTGAAAAACTTGAAGCAGAGGGTTTTTTGTATGTCAATGGAGATGCTACAGATGATGACACTTTAATCACAGCCGGTATTACCAAAGCCAATGGGTTGATTACAGCTGTAACTTCTGATTCCGCCAATGTTTATATCACCTTAACAGCTCGGGGTCTAAATCCTGATCTGTTTATCCTATCTCGAGCTGGTGAGAAGAATTCAGAGACAAAACTCCTAAGAGCTGGAGCTAGTAAGGTTATATCTCCATATATCATTGGTGCTAATAAAATGGCTCAAGCGATTCTGCGCCCATCAGTGATGGATTTTATCGAAATTGCTACAGCCCATCACAATTTAGAATTACAGATTGAGGAGATTAATATCCGTGCGGGTTCCAACCTAGTTGATAAAACGCTGATGTCTTCCGAGATTAGACAGGAATTGGGTATTATGATTGTCGCAATTAAAAAGATAAATTCAGACAGAATGCTGTTCAATCCATCGTCACAAGCGGTGTTGGAGATTGGTGAC
>NBLX01000049.1 GCA_002084705.1 Desulfobacteraceae bacterium 4572_35.1 | reverse complement strand
CTCAAGCTGTTTACGGCTGATCATATTCACTGAGGTGCCTTCCTGCCGAGACGTGAAATAGCGCTGGGCATCCCGCTGACTGATATACCAGTTCAGATACTCCGCTAAAACGATATCCGGTTGTGTGATCCTTATCCTTAATAAAGGAGCAGCAACAACGGCCCTGCCCGGATCGTCCAAAAGAATTGCACTCGTGTTCAGGTGTCCGCGCGATCTAAAAACCAAATCACCTTTTTGAGCAAGGTGATGCTCTTTTATAGTTTCCATATCGACTCGCACCAGACCATCACAGCCAACCGTATTGTCCTCAAGAAGATCTTTCATCTGGATAACCGCCACATCGCCAGACTCAGAAGTCTCAAGGCGGGATCGGAACGAATACCCCATCTGTACTGTTGCCAGTTTTCTTATTTCCATCTTCATCTGCCTACTCCACAATATGTCGTAACGTCGTTTTTGCATAATATGCAAACCGGAAATATCTGTCAACTTAATTTTACAAAATCGTCGTTACTACACTTCGTCGGTCTAGCTCTAACCGTTTATTTGTGAACAATCTACGATGTGATTTTTTTTTGCATTTTTCTATAAAATTATCTACTCCATAACTAACTGTAATCACAGGTATTTCTTGCCATCAAGCCCGAGACTGAATGTTTTTTATTTGGTCTTCTATCTCAATCGAGTTCCCCTCTCCCCCATATATACAACGTACCAATCTGTCGAACAACCCACTTCCAGTAAACAGGGGTTGTGCTAACCTAAAATTGACCACCATGAGCATGTCACCTCCTGTTAGGATTGAGTCCCCGATAAGACTCTGCATTCTAAAAGGAGGATAGGAGTTGCTTACAATGGATCAATACGAATTTTTTCTATTCGTGTGATCAACTTTTTTTCGTACTTTTCTGTACGCTAGTTGCCCATTCAATCGTCCGTGTTATGCCAGAATTCCACAGGCTGCAACGACATATCCTGCTGCCAATATATTATTTGCCGCAACCACATTGGCGTTTTCGCTATATTCACAGGATGCGCATTTGAACAGTGTCTGCTAGAACAAATTTGCTCTGCCCTACGCTTGACTGTGTTTACAAATTAACGTAAAAATATGCACGAATTGTATTTACTCAGTGTTTATTTAATATATTGCTGAAGATTCGTCTTGTATTGTGATGTTAAATTGTATTTGAAGTTTGCTTTTTGCTAAAAAGCATTTGTTGTTGAGAAGGGGGCGCAGGATGGGAGATTTTTTTTTCATAGTAATAGTAGTTGGTGCTTTAATAGCGTTTTTTTATAGCAAAAACAGAGGTGATGAGACAAACTGCTCTGCTACAAACTGTGCAGAAGAACCGGTAGCAGAAGAACCGGTAGCAGAAGAACCGGTAGCAGAAGAACCGGTAGCAGAAGAATCAGAACTTAACGCTTTGGCGTGGCGTGTGTTGCATCGAGTTATGGAAAACCCCGGTATTTTGCAAACAGAAATGTATAAACTGTTCCCTCGTGAGAATCGAAAGCATTTGCAGACAACTTTGTTGCAATTAGATAAAGATAAGGTGTTGCTGCGAGAAAAAGATGGCAATACTTACCGCTTGTTTCCGATATAATACGAAGATATCCGGTTATTCTTGAAACATATAGCTATTTGCGCGCAATTTAATTGACCGATTGTACCCGTACTTAGTTCGGCTTGAGGTGTGTTGAATAGCTGGCTTTTATAAGTTATGCAACGCGGGCAATTCTGCACCATTAAAAACAGGTCCATCAACACAAATCAGTTTGTTGTCCATATGGCAGTGCCCGCAAATTCCTATGCCGCATTTCATTTGCCGTTCCAGTGTAGTAAAAATATGTTCCCGTTGTATTCCCAGTTCATCCAGACGGTGGATTGCAGATTGAATCATTATTCCTGGGCCACATACCAAAAAGATGTTGTGATTAGCGATAACTTGCTCATCAAGGTGTTGTGTTACCAGGCCAACATGCCCCTCCCAATTGCCAGCTTTTTTATCAACGGTAAGCTGACAGTCAATTTTAGCCTGTTGCCAGCGTTTGATGTCGTGCTTAAAGCAAAACTCATCTGAACTTTTACAGCCATAAATCAGGCTGGTTTTTTCTGAAATGTCGGCATTGGCGTAGCAGTATTCTAGTAGTGGACGCAGAGGAGCGATGCCAATGCCCCCGGCAATAAACAACAGCTTTTTATGCTTTAATTGATCAAGGGGAAATGGTTGACCGTAAGGGCCGCGAACTCCAATGGTATTGCCTGCCTGGAGTGTGTGTAGGCAGTTGGTTAATCTGCCAGTTTTACGAATGGTTAAACTGAAAGTATTGGTGTTTGATGCAGATGAAGATAATGAGATTGGAGCTTCCCCTTGATGGGGAACCGAGACCATCACAAACTGACCTGGCTTAAAACTAAAATTAGCATTGGTCTGAGAATCGCAGAACGATAGCACGTAGGTGTTTACCAGACTATTTTCTTCAATAATATCTTCGATAATCGCTTGCTGGGGTAAATATATATTTTCATTCATCATACCTTTACTCCTTGCTCTTCCGATTCAACTTTGGGCATATTTTCTATTTCACACAATGCATTGATGAAACCAACAATATTGACACCGCCAAAACACATATCTACACAACGCCCACAACCTACACAGCTGATTTGACCATATTTTTCAACATCGTGCTTTAGTTTATGCAGAAAGCGCTTGGTTACCCGATCTTTTTCGCCATCGATGGGGTTGTGTTCTCCTGCCATCCGGGTAAAGCCAGAAAATGTGCAGGCATCCCAACTGCGCCGTCGCTCGCCGCAATCATCACCTAATGGATGATCGCTGATGTTGAAACAACTGCATGTTGGGCATACGTAAGCACAACCTGCACATCCTTGACATCGAATGGCCAAGTTGTTAAGCAATGTTGCAGGTAAAGGTTGTTGTGCCAACAGGCTAACAGCTTGGTCTACATTGACCGAAAGTTTAAAGCTACTGCGTGCTTCCAACTCCACCTGAAACTGATCTTGACGATCTTGCTGCGTTGCCGGGGTAAAAAATGGTGACCAGCATTTTAGGATCTCTTCCCCTTGAATACTGTCCGATTCAACAAAAAAACTTTCACCAATGTCGGTAAGTTGCAGGTCATAATCTTGAGTGAGAAACGGTCCGGTGTTGGTGTCGTGACAAAAACAGTTTTTACCGGGAGCATGATAGCCAATGGTTATAAACGTCGCATTAGATCTTCGCCGTTGGTAATATGGGTCGTTAGCAAAAACACGATCCATGTGTAGAATAGCGTGCATATCACACGCACGCACCCCAATATAAACAGTGGGTTTGTTGGCTGGAAGATGTTGTTGAAACGTATACATAGATCGATTAGTTGAAGGATGTTCAGTCAATGTGTATGAACTAAGTTTTTCGCTCTGTGGAAAAAAGAACGCCTTGAGTGAATTTTGCGGCTGTTTTTCCAGGTCAAGGGTCACCGCTGAGATATTGTCAATTTCACTAAACAGGGTGTCGCCATAGTCAGTTCTTATAGGAGCTACCAAGCGGTTGTCTTTCGCCAGTTTCCGTAGTAATGGCACCAAGTGCTCTTTTTTTAAGAGGAAATGATTCATAATTTTACCTGCTCAATTTTAACAGCGCAGCGTTTTAATTCTGGGCAATTAGCGATTGGATCGCTAGTACCTAAAGTCAAGCGATTAACCGCTGCTTCATGAAAATGAAAATCGCAGTACATGTCACCTGCTTTGACACTGTCGGTTATTTTAACATTAAAGCAACACTGACCGCGACGAGATGAAACCACAACCTGCATTCCTGCTGTTATGTTGAGATGATTTGCATCATCTGGATGAATGTCTATCCATGGTTTATCGTGTTCACGGTTTAATGTTGAGCAATGTCTGGTCATGGTGCCGGTATGATAGTGGTGGGTAGATCGACCGGTGATCAGCATGTATGGGTAATCATCATCAACTAGTTCGGCAGGTTGAACATGTTCAGCGGGGATAAAACGGCCACGACCTCGGGTAAAGCCATCTTTATGTAAAAACTGGGTTCCAGGATGGTTACGGTCGGTACACGGCCACTGTAACCCCCAATGGTTAATAAGGCGATCATGATATATCCCCCCGTAGATTGGCGTTAAAAGACATATCTCTTCCATCACCTCGGCGGCTGATTCGTAGTTCATGGGATAGCCCATACGGCGGCTCAACTCCATTATAATCTGGCTATCGGTTTTGCAATCACCGATGGGAGGAATGGCCTGATGCATAATTTGAACACGCCGCTCTGAATTAGTGACAGTACCGTTTTTTTCGGCAAATGAAGCAGCTGGAAATACCACATCGGCTAATTTAGCAGTGTCGGTTAAAAAAATATCGGCAACGACGAGAAAATCGAGGCAGCGGAGTGTGTGTTCAACGCGGTCTAGTACTGGATCAGAAAGCATAGGATTTTCGCCAACTATAAACATGGCTTGCAATGCCTTCGGTTTAGCATTGGTATTTATGTTTTCATTGTCGGAGGTGGCGCTGTGAGTCATCTCTAGTAACGATCTTCCCGGTGTTGCCGGAAGTGTGACTCCCCAGGCGCGTTCAAATTTTTGTCGTACATCAATATTGTCAACCCTTTGATATCCGGGAAAAACATTGGGTAAGCCACCCATGTCACATGCACCCTGCACATTATTTTGTCCACGTAATGGGTCAACGCCAGTAAATTCCCGCTCAACGTGACCAGTCATCATGGCTAAATTAGCGTAAGATTGAACATTGGCTGTGCCGCAAATATGTTGAGTAACCCCAAGGCAATAGCAAATTGTTGCCCTCTGTGCGCTGGCATATATCCGTGCTGCCTGAACAATAAGCTGTTTATCGACGCCGGTGATTTTGACCACTTCATCCAGGTCAAGGCGCAACAGTTGCTCACGCATGCTGGCGAAATTTTCCGTATGGGTTTCAATAAATAACTCGTCTAGCAGGTTCTCATCTAGAATACAGCGCATTATACCGTTAAGGAGTGGGATGTCGGTGCCGGACTTAAGTCGCAGATGAAGATGGGCAAAGCGGGCGATGCGGGTTGAACGTGGATCTATAACAATAAGTTTGGCTCCTTGATCAACGGCAGCATAGATGCGCCGCGCCACCTGAGGGTGCCCCACTGTGGTGTTGGAACCGGAAACCAGAATGACTTGAGAATGCTCAATTTCGCCGATGGAGTTGGTCATTGCACCAGAGCCAAATGTAGCGGCAAGACCTGCCACTGTTGGTGCGTGTCACAAGCGGGCGCAATGATCAATGTTATTAGTGCCAATTACTGCTCGGGTAAATTTTTGCAAAAGGTAGTTCTCTTCGTTACTACATTTAGCTGATGTTAGAACTCCGATTCGGTCACTACCATGCTTTGCTTTAATGCGCATCAATGCCTGAGCCGTCGCATCAAGCGCCTCATCCCACGAGCACGGAGTTAACTCGCCATTTATGCGCATTAGTGGGCTAGTTAAACGATCATGGTGATGAATATACTCGTGAACATGCCAACCTTTTACGCATAGATTGTTTTTTGAAACAGGATGGTTTCTGCTCGCCGTACTGCCAACCACCCGCCCATCTTCAACCTGTAGATACAAGCCGCAACCGCAACCACAGTAACAACATATACTCTTCACATTGTGCATTGGTAAAATCTCCCTGAAGTCAGCGCAAAGACATAAGTATACATACAATCTAAAGATAAGATTGATGTGAAAATTGTTGACTGTGCCGGAGATAGCCCACCATCACTGATAGTTCTACTTGATGGCGACATTTACCGTTTTAGTTTGTAGTATTTGAGTCAACACAGTTGGCGCGATGGCAACTAAAAAGCCGCGCTTGCCGCCGTTTATATATATTTTGTCCAGATCCATTATTGATTGTTCAATGTAGACCGGCAGCGCTTTTTTGGTGCCAAATGGAGATGTGCCGCCGACTTGATATCCGGTATGTTTGCTGGCTGTTTGCGTTGAGCACGGGGCGATTTTTTTTGCCCCCAACTGTCGAGCTAGCTCCTTGGTGGATACTTCGTAGTCGCCATGCATAAGAATTATCAGTGCTTGTTTTAGCTCATCTTCCATCACCAGTGTTTTTATCACTTGATGCTCTGCAACGTTTAATTGTTTTGCTGAAACCTTGGTGCCACCCTTGTCTTCATAGGTATACAGGTGTGGTGTGTAGCTGACTTTATGTTGTTTTAACTGACGGATTGCTGTTGTTGCCGGATATTTTTCTTTAGCCATTTTTCTTTCTATGCCTACCTGATCCAACTAAGAAAAAGAAATACGATACTTGTCAATATTCCTATACTGCTTAGACCTGCCAACAGCTTGGTTATTGGAGCCAGGGTGCGGCGACTCCGCAGTGAGATGGGAAATATTAGACCTATTATCGCTCCGCTTACAGCACCACCCAAATGGGCAGCGTTGTCGGCGCCAACTATAAAACCGAAAATGAAGGCAAAAAATGCCCAGCGCAGCATGAAATCGCGTTGTGCATGTGCGTGGTGCCCACCGATGCGGTGAAAATAGGTGATGGAGAAGCCGATCATACCAAACAAAGCACCTGATGCCCCAACTACAATTACCACAGGGTGCCAGATGTAGCCCAGGAATGTTGCGGCCAATGCGGTGATTACATAGAGTGATATAAACCCAGATGGGCCGATTTCTTCTTCTAGTTGCGGGCCGATTTGATAGAGAACTACCATGTTGAAACCCAGGTGGATCAGACCGCCGTGGGTGAAAGCGTAGGTGATGCAGCGCCACCACTCGCCATGATTGATAATCAGCGGCCACCACTGCCCACCTGAAACCACCAGTAATTCTGAACTCGGATGCAAAAGACCGGAGATGCCAAGGCCTGCTGCCATGCCGCGTACAACCATTATTGAAAATAGTATAAGGTTTAGCAGCAAAATGATTTTGGTGATGGAAAGAGTTGTCGCTACTTGTTCGCCGCTTCCCATTTGTTTCCACTGCCGTTGCCAACGCATTATGCGCCATTGCCAACGGGTACCATTCATCCCTAAATTGTCGAAAAATCGTTTCCAGTCCACGTTTAACCTCCCTTGAATTTGAACTGAATATTGCAGAAAAAATGACGTTGGGCAAGTGTGATCATTGTTGGTTTGTTGATTGTTGTCAGGGTCGTCTTTGTTGTTGCCCGCCAGGATCATTCGACTGAATTTATTATTGCGACGGAGTCTAAACCACAAAATCGACCTGTTGCACGGTTCCAGCGCGGCCGTCTTCGTACAGGAAAAATCCGCTACTACTTATAGCTCCAAGTTGTTCGTTGTTTTGGTTGTTGAGAGAAAATGGGGTAGAGCTATTGCCTAGGTATATTGCGCCAACTCCGGCTTGGCTAAGGGTTAACAATTTGTTTTCGCCATCATCATTGCGTTTCCATATTCTCAGGTTGTCAAAAACATTATCCGCTTCGTCAATCCAATTGTTGCCATCAATATCATATTTGGCTAATTCTCTAAATCCGTCGCCCGATTTAGCCCCGAAGAGTTCACTGCCGTCATTGACAACGCCATCCTTGTTGTTGTCAATAGCCAGAAAGCCGCTACCTTTGCCAAGTAATGATATCTGGTCCTGTTGGCCGTCGAGGTCTAGATCGAAGGAAAATTTATTGTTGCTTAATTCGGTGGAGTTGCCGTTGAAATTGAGTACCAGCGGATCTTTAAGTGCTACGCCAGCGCGCATCTCCAATGTTGTTTGTTGATAAAACTCGCGACTCATGTTCAGGTCTATGGCGATTTCGATGTTGCGACCATCAGCTGTTTCTACCTGAGCCTGGGTTGAAAACTGGAATTGTTCACTTTCGTAGCTGTATTCCTGATATGTATATATGAGACCAGCACCATCTCCTGTTTCGGTTGTGGTTTGTGATTCTCTACTCGTCGTTGCAATGGTTTCTCCATCTGTTTTTGCCGCCAGTTCTTGACCTGTGGAAATATTTATTTTTTTACCTGTAAGCATTTCAACCAGGCGGCGCAACAGGCTGTTTTCAAAATCTTCCGCAGGGGAGAGGGGTTCGTTGTCGATTATTGCGGCCTCGGTTCGACGGTTAGTGGCACTGTTGGGGTTAAGGTTTATATCGACAGCGGCTTGTGATGGTAGGATGACAGGATTCTTTTGTTCCTGAATAAGGATGGTCGGTGTTTCTGTGCTTGTTGTTCCGGTTGAGGTTTTTTGAGGATTGCTCCCCCACGCGGTGAGAGATTCACTTTGCCCATGTTGTTCAATTAATTGATGCTGGGCGTTCATCTGCACTGTAGAATTGTTGATGATCATAGTTTGCCCTCCGTGGCGTTGCCATCTATGTTGTTTAACTTTCTTGCCGGCGTGGTTTTCATCCTTGAAAATCCACACAAACATCTCATCGGTATGTTGTTGCCATAAGTTTATAAATAAAATTTGGGGAGGGTAGAATTGTGGTTATGATTAGCAATAATTAAGTGGTGATTGTCTGCGCGCCACATTATTGTTTAATTGATACTTTCTCGTTGATTTTGATTAGAGGGCATGGCTTAGGTCTTAAAGGTTGTGGTATGGGCGGTAAGGTTCGCGTAATAATAGCTACAGATGATGGTAGCTCACGGTCACTGGTGTGGCGCAAGGGTCGCGTGAAGTTGTTGGCAATAATCGGTGGTTTTGTAGCTGTTGTCGTTGTTGCTGCGCTGTTCTTTTCTGTAATGTCACTGCTGGAGATGCCAGTCCGGCGGCATCATTTAGTTCAACTGGAAGCTACTGTAAAGGTGCTCAAAGAGGAGAATCAACAGTTACTTGCTGAAAATGTTGATCTGAAACGGGAAAAACAGAATATGTATGGTTCGACACTAAGTCGGCTTAATGAACGTACCGCGCAACTGGAGTCTATTCTAGCTAGAGTTGGTATCGATGTGCCGATTAACACAGGTGTAAATAGTTTGGCAGGTGGTGACGATGCCAGTGTTGCTGTTGATGACGGAGCCAACAGCGGCGGTCCATTTATTGCTGCGACAGATAATAATTATAGCGATTCAATTTCCGATGTTAATCTAGGGCACACAGATAAACTGCTCGACATTGCCAAGCACACTCCGCTAGGGCTCCCAAGCGCAGGTTATTTCTCTTCTAGCTTTGGGCGTCGCGTTGATCCCTTTAATGGCAGAATGGCTTTTCATCGCGGGATAGATATTGCTGCCAATGTTGGCACCAGGATACATGCTACCGCCGATGGTATTGTAGTAAGTTGCGGTACGGTGGATGGTTATGGGAAAATGGTTAAAGTGGCCAACAGTCAACGGTTTACGACAGTGTTTGGGCATTTGCAAAAGATCAAGGTTAAAAAGGGCGCATATGTATCACGTGGCGATGTGATTGGTACTATGGGCAACAGCGGTCGTTCTACCGGGCCGCACCTTCACTATGAAATACGCGACAACGGGCGCGCTGTTAACCCGTATTGCTTCACCTTCTTATAATGACAATCAGTTTTGGAGGCACCATGTTTTCATCATCAAAAAAAGGTAATCCCGATGCTATAACCACAATTATTGGTGACGGAACCGAGATCACCGGTGACGTGTCGTTTAAAGATACAATGCGTATTGATGGGCAATTTGATGGCAATTTGAATGGAGATCATCTGATTATAAGTTCTAGCGGAAGAGTGTTGGGTGACGTGGTAGCTAATAGCTGTGTGTGTTATGGACAAATTGTTGGCAATTTGACTTTAGAACGGTTGCAGGTGAAACAGGGCGGTAAGATTGACGGTACAGTAACTACCGTAGATCTTGAGGTTGAATCTGGTGCAGTGTTAATTGGAGAGATACGTCAGCCTAAAAAAGAGCTGCGACTGGTGGGAGATGACAACAATCATTTTACCAGTGAGATGGAAAAAGAGAACGCTAAAATGTAAAAGACAGGTTATGGTTATTAATGGTTTTGGTAGGGATTGTTGAAAGGTTGTTTCCTGTTTCGGGAACAGCCTTTTTTGGGTTTTGTTTGCTGTGCAAAGGTGAGTATTGATCAAAAAAGGGGTGAGATTTTCTTCCCCACCCCGGTCTTGTGATTTTGTACTGTTTAATTTGATGCTTGCGCAAAAAACAAATAAAGTGGTTAAGCAATGATTTTCGTAGAGACAATGGTGATAGGCTCAAGGGGTACATCATGATGCATCCCTTTGTTGCCGGTCGCTACTTGCTCAATAGCTTTGACTGTATCCATGCCGTCAACAACTTTGCCAAACACGGCATAGCCGTAGGCGTCGGGGCGAGTATCGCGGTGGTCGAGAAATTCGTTGTCGTTAACATTGATGAAAAATTGGGATGTGGCGCTATCCACTATTTGAGTGCGTGCCATAGCGATGGAGCCATAAACATTTTTTAAACCGTTGTCTGCTTCATTTTTTATCGGTTTGTTCTTGTTCCCTTTTTCAGCCATGTCTTCGCATAGACCGCCTCCCTGTATCATGAAATTGCTGATAACGCGGTGGAAGATGGTATCGGCAAAAAAACCGCTTTTATTGCTGTTATAGTTGCCGCCGCTTAGATCATATGTTGTGCAAATTTCTTTGGAAAAGATAGGTCATGGAAGATTCATCAAAAGATAGTGGAATAGCAAAAAACATCTTGGTCGGTTATTTTGTCCTGATTTTGCATGTGTTATTGCTGGTTTTGCTCGGCCTGTTTATTGTTTTTTTTCGTGGACTAATTACGTATATGCCATGGATTCTCGGCGGAGGTTTGGCTTTGTTGCTACTGTCCGCGCTGTGGTTTTATCGCCGCATGAAGAGAGGGCAGACAAATTTACGCGAAACTATCAGAGATACTGTGCCACAAAATCGGCCGGTAGAAATTAGTTTGCTTGGTGGTTTGGCTTCTATGCGATTGGGTTCGACATCAGGGAAGATGGTGGCTGGCAATGTTGAAAAAGAGCCGTTGCAGCTTGAGGACCCTGAGACTTCGCGCCTGCGTAGTCTGGATCGTCTGATGGAAATGTACAATAAAGAGTTAATTACAAAAGAAGAGTTTGCTTTATTGAAGCAGGATGTGTTAAAAGGATTTTCCGCTACAGCAACAGCAAATGATAACGCAAATGATAACGTAGCTGGTGACATAATTGATGTTGATTTTACCAGCCAATAGATGTATATAGTTCCACGTTGTTGTTGAGAAGGAAAGCACAATTGATCCTTTTTTGTAGGTTTTAGATATTTTTTTGCAAAAATTAAGTTGCATTTTTGATTCCAGAGTGATAAACAACAGCGTCTTGTATGTCGGGGTGTAGCGCAGCCTGGTAGCGCACCTGCCTTGGGAGCAGGGGGTCGGAGGTTCGAATCCTCTCGCCCCGACCATAACAAGCGC